>JBMCMJ010000058.1:0-12575 GCA_048615135.1 Pseudomonadota bacterium | reverse complement strand
TTCCAGCTCAAGGTCTGGCAGGCCCTCTTGGCCCTCGAGGCGGGCGCGACGATCGGCTACGGCGCACTCGGCGGGCGCGTCGGCGTGCACCGGGCGGCCCGGGCGGTGGGCGGTGCGGTCGGCGCCAACCGCATCGCCCTGATCATCCCCTGTCACCGCGTGCTGCGGGCGAACGGGGCGCTCGACGGCTATCGCTGGGGCACGCCGCGCAAGACCGCCCTGCTCGCCCTGGAGCGGGCCGGCGCCGCTGCCGCCCCTTGCCGCGGGTGACGGCACCCCCCATTCAAGCACCATGGACGACGTTCGCGAGCCGCTCCTGTCGGTCGAGCCGTTCCGGCCGCGCTTTCCGTGGTACGGGCCGCACCTGCAGACGATCCGCAACCCGCTGCGGCCGCCGCCGATCCTGCCGGGCGGCGCCGGGGCGCCGTTGCGCCTGCCGCTCGCGGACGGCGACGTCCTCTCCGCCCGGCTGGACCGGCCGAGCGCTGCGGATCCGCGCCGTCCGACGGTGCTCGTCGTCCACGGCCTCGGCGGCTCGGAAACGAGCCCCTACGTACTCGCCGCGAGCGCGTTTCTCACCAGCCGCGGTTTTCCCGTCGTCCGGCTCAGCCTGCGCGGCGCCGGGCCTTCGCAGCCGCTCTGTCGCGGCTGGTCGCACGCCGGTCGCTCTGCGGACCTCCTGGAGGTGCTGCCCCAACTGTCCGCGGGCGCGGCCGGCCTCGCCGCACTCGGCTTCTCGCTCGGCGGCAATCTGCTCTTGAACTACGTCACCCGCGGCGCCGTCGATCCCCGGCTGCGGGCGGCGATCAGCGTCTCGGCGCCGATCGACATGGCCGAAGCCTCGGCGACGATCCACCGGCCGCGCAACCGCCTCTATCACGACTATCTGCTGCGCGGGCTGAAGGCAGCCTATCTGAACCGGCACTCCACCCTCGACGCGGCGGAGCGCCGGGCGGTGGCGCGTGCCCGCACCCTGTTCGCGGTCGACGACGTGTTCACCGCCCCGCACCACGGCTTCGCCGGTGCGGAGGACTACTATGCGCGGGTCAGCGCGGCCCCGCATCTGGCGGAGGTGGCCGTGCCGACCCTCTTGATCCACGGCGTCGACGACCCCTTCATCCCGGCGACGCCCTACCGGGCAGCACCGGCCCACCCGCGGCTCGCCCTGGCGCTGGCCGAGGGCGGCGGCCATCTGGGCTTCCACGACCGGCAGGGCCTTTGGCACCTCCGGCATGCGGTGCGCTTTCTCGACAATCTCGACCGGCTCGCCTAATCCCACCGCCAACGATCGTCGGATCGGAGGATGGGTCAGCCTACGGGAGCAGGGGCGATGGACGGGAACCTCTTCAGCATCTTCAAGAGCCGCATCGCGGACCCCGAGGCCCCGTTGATGGAGACCCCGGAGGGCTGGCGGCTGTCCTATGCCGACACCTTCGCCATGGCGGAGCGCTTCGCTGCCGTGCTCGAGGGTCTCCAGGTGCAGCCCGGCGACCGGGTGGCCGTACAGATCGACAAGTCGCCGGAAGCCATCGCGCTCTATCTCGGCTGCGCCGCGGCGGGGGCCGTGTTCCTGCCGCTCAATACCGCCTACACACCGGCCGAGGTGGCCTTCTTCGTCGGCGACGCCGAGCCGCGCGTGCTCGTCACCAGCCCCGAGCGCGCGGCCTCGCTCGCGCCGATCGCGGCGGCCAACGGCGCCGTGCTGGAGACCATGAGCGCCACGGGCGAAGGCACCCTCCTGGAGCGTCTCGCCCAGGCCGAGGCCGGCTTCCGGGCGATCCCCCGCGAGGCGGACGATCTGGCGGCGATCCTCTACACCTCCGGCACGACCGGGCGCTCCAAGGGCGCCATGCTGAGCCACGACAACCTGACCTCGAACGCCTTCACCCTGGTCGACTATTGGCGGTTCACCAAGGACGACGTGCTGCTGCACGCCCTGCCGATCTTCCACACCCACGGCCTGTTCGTCGCCACCAACGTGACGCTGCTCGCGGGCGGCTCGATGCTGTTCCTGCCGGGCTTCGACGCCGACACGGTGATGCGGCTCCTGCCGCGGGCGACCGCCATGATGGGCGTGCCGACCTTCTACAGCCGGCTGCTCGCCCGGCCCGACTTCACCGCCGAGACCTGCCGCAACATGCGTCTGTTCGTGTCGGGCTCGGCGCCGCTCTCGGCCGAGGTGCACAAGGCGTTCCGGGAGCGCACGGGCCACGCCATCCTCGAGCGCTACGGCATGACCGAGACCAACATGAACACCTCCAACCCCTATGACGGCGAGCGCCGGCCGGGGACGGTGGGCTTTCCGCTGCCGGGGGTCGAGCTGCGGGTCGCCGATCGCGAGACCGGCGAAGTCCTGCCCGAGGGCCAGGTCGGCGTCATCGAGGTCAAAGGGCCGAACGTCTTCAAGGGCTACTGGAAGCTGCCGGAGAAGACCCAGGAAGAGTTCCGCAGCGACGGCTTCTTCGTCACGGGCGACATGGGGCTCATCGACGAGCGCGGCTACGTCCACATCGTCGGCCGCGACAAGGACCTGATCATCACCGGCGGCTTCAACGTGTATCCGGCCGAACTGGAGGCGCTGATCGATGCCATTCCGGGGGTCGCCGAGAGTGCCGTGATCGGCCTGCCGCACCCGGATTTCGGCGAGGGCGTCACCGCCGTCGTGGCGCTGAAGCCGGGGGCAAGCCTCACCGAGGACGACGTCAAGGCGGCGCTGGCCGACCAGCTCGCCAAGTTCAAGCAGCCCAAGCGAGTGTTCTTCGTGCCTGCCCTCAAGCGCAACACGATGGGCAAGATCCAGAAGGTCGACCTGCGCCAGGACTACGCCGACACCTACGCCTGACGGCGCCCTTGCCCTCGGGCCGCAAATCGGCAAAGCGTCGTTGTCGCACTGCAGCATCATCGCCACCGCACATCCATCGAGGACCGCCGATGACCCTTCGCCTCCCCCGTCGCACGCTCCTCAAGAGCGCCGCCGCCACCTCGGTGCTCGCCGCCACCGGCGGCCGGGCTTTCGCGCAAGAGCCCCTCAAGGTCGGCTTCATCTATGTCGGCCCGGTCGGCGACCACGGCTGGACCTATCGCCACGACGTCGGCCGGCGGGCCGTCGAGGAGGCCTATGGTGACCGGGTCGAGACCACCTTCGTCGAGAGCGTCAGCGAGGGGCCGGACGCCGAGCGGGTGATCCGCCAGCTCGCCGCCTCGGGTCACGGGCTGATCTTCACCACCTCCTTCGGCTTCATGAACGCCACCCTGCGCGTCGCCCGCCAGTTCCCCGACGTCAAGTTCGAGCACTGCACGGGCTACCAGCGGCTCGACAACGTTTCGACCTATGCCGGCCGGTTCTACGAGGGCCGCGCCGTGATCGGCACGCTCGCCGGCCACCTGACCAAGACGGGCAAGGTGGGCTATATCGGCTCCTTCCCCATTCCCGAGGTGATCCGCGGCATCAACGCCACCGCCATCCACCTGCGCAAGATCAACCCGAACGCCGAGGTCGTGCCGATCTGGGTCAACACTTGGTACGATCCGGGCCGCGAAGCGGAGGCGGCGGCTGCCCTGATCGACCAGGGCGTGGATGTCATGACCCAGCACACCGACAGCCCGGCGCCGCTGCAGACCGCCGCCGAGCGCGGCATTCCGGCCTTCGGTCAGGCCTCCGACATGCAGCGCTTCGCGCCGGAAACGCAGGTCACCGCCGTGATCGACGACTGGAACCCCTACTACATCCAGCGGGTGGGCGACGTGCTGGACGGCAGTTGGACCTCGATGGACACCTGGGACGGGCTCGCCAAGGGCAAGGTGGTGATCGCCCCCTACGGCCCGATGGTGACGCCGGAGATGGCCGCCGACGCCGACCGGGTGCAGGCGAGCATCGAGGACGGCAGCTACCATCCGTTCCAGGGTCCGGTGCTCGCCCAGGACGGCAGCGTCATGATCGCCGAGGGCGAGATCCCGAGCGACGAGATGCTCTTGGGCATGAACCGCTACGTCGAGGGCGTGGTCGGCTCGATCCCTGGCTGATCATCCGGGCGGCGCGCTCCCGAAGGCGCGCCGCCCCGCCCCGCCTGTCCCCAACCTCGGATCGAGCGTGGACGCTTCCAGCCTCGCCCTCGCGCGCCGCTTCTACCGCGACTGGGTCCACCTGCACTGGCGAAAGCTCGTCCTGGCGGTCGGCCTGATGCTGGTCGTGGCGCTGAGCACGGGCGCCTATCCGCTCGTCATCGACCAAGCCTTCGACCTCCTTGCCGAGCGCGATCCGAAGATCGTCTGGCTGCTGCCGCCCGTGATCCTGGCGGTGACGGCGGTCAAGGGGACGGCCCTCTATTTCCAGGTGGTCGTCACCCAGGAGGTGGTCCGGCGGGTGGTGGCCGCACTGCAGAAGCGGATGTACCGCACCCTGGTCGAGGCCGACGTCGCCCGTGTGCTGGCCGAGCCCACCGGTCACCTCGTCGCCCGCTTCACGACCGACGTCGGCCTCATCGCCGAGAGCGCCACCCGCGCCGCGACCAATCTGGTGCGCGACCTGTTCACCGTGATCGTGCTGCTCGTCGCGATGCTGTGGCTGGATTGGGTCCTGGCGCTGGTCGTGCTGGTTGTCTACCCGATCGCCGCGTGGCCGATCGTCCGCATGAGCCACCGCCTCCGGAAGGTCGCGGGTTCGATGCAGCGGCAGATCGGCGGCATGACGGCCTTCCTCCACGAAGGCCTCGCCGGCATCCGCATGGTCAAGGCCTACCGGCTGGAGGCCTACCAGCAGGACCGGGCCGGCCGTGGCTTCGACGAGATGGCCCGGCTGCACATGAAGAGCGTGCGGACCAAGGCCGGCATCGACCCGATCCTGGAAGTGCTGGGCGGGCTGGCCATCGCCGGCGTGCTGGCCGTCGGCGGCTGGCGGATCGCGAGCGGCGAGAGTTCGGTCGGCGAGTTCACGGGCTTCATCTCGGCGTTGATCATGGCGGCCCAGCCGGTGCGCGCCCTCGGCACGCTCAACGTCGCGGTCCAAGAGGGCCTGAGCGGTCTCGAGCGCTGCTTCGCCCTGATCGACGAACCGCCCCGGCTGGTCGAACGGGCCGGCGCAGCACCCCTGCGGCTCGCCCCGCCGCCGTCGCGCGGCGAGGTGCGCTTCGAGGCGGTGGCCTTCGCCTATCCGGGTCACGCGGCGGTCCCGGCGCTGGCCGGCATCGACCTCGTCCTGCCGGCCGGCAAGACCACCGCGCTGGTCGGCCCGAGCGGGGCCGGCAAGACGACCGTGCTCAACCTCGTCCCACGTTTCTTCGATCCGACGGCGGGGCGCATCCTGATCGACGGCCAGGACCTCCGCGACCTGACGATCGATTCGCTGCGCGACGCCATCGGCCTCGTCGGCCAGGACGCCGTGCTGTTCGACGACACCATCCGCGCCAACATCGCCTTCGGCGATCCGCTGGCCGATGACCGGGCGATCGAGGAGGCGGCGCGGGCGGCCGCCGCCTGGGCGTTCGTCACGGCCCTGCCGGAAGGCCTGGACGCGCCGGTCGGCGACCGCGGCGAGCGGCTGTCGGGCGGGCAACGCCAACGCATCGCGCTTGCCCGCGCCATCCTCAAGGATCCGCCGATCCTGCTGCTCGACGAGGCGACCAGCGCCCTCGATGCGGAGAGCGAACGGCAGGTGCAGGAAGCCCTCGACAACCTCAGCCGCGGGCGCACCACGCTCGTGATCGCCCATCGCCTGTCGACGGTGCGCAATGCCGACCGGATCGTCGTCCTGGATGCCGGCCGCGTGGTCGAAACCGGCACCCACGACGACCTGATGGCGAAGGACGGCCTCTATGCACGCCTCTGCCGCATCCAGTTCGTGGACGATGCGGCCGGCTCGACGACCGTACCCGATGGCAGCACCGGATCGAACGACGCCGAGCCCGACACCGATTTGCGTTAGGTTCGGCGTTCGTACCGCTGGGATCTCGCCGATGACGCCGCAACGCCGCGCCCCCGGAGCCGCCCTTCGTCACCAGGTTCTCCACCAGGAGAGCCATGGCAGCAGCAACGACCCGCTGCTCGGCCTCGCCCGCGCCTACGGCGCCGATCCGGCAACCGCCCGCGAACACCTGGAGCGGGCGGGGGCCCAGACCACGGGTCGCGCTGCGATCCGCCGGGCGCTGCTGTTGCGCCTGCGGGAGGATCCCAAGCTCACCCCGCCCCCGCTCGGCAGCCCGGATCGGCTGCCGGGCGACGACGCGGGGCTCGAAGGGCTCGATGCGGACGAGCGGGCGATCCTCGCCGGCTGCCTGTTCGACGGCCTGGAGGCGAGCGCGCTCGCCGCCAACCTCGGCGGCAACCGCACGACGATCAAGGCCACGGCCCGGCGCCTGCTGGCGAAGCTCGAGGGCAACGCCGAGGGCGCGCAGACGCTCGGCGGCGTCGCCTCGATGATGGCCGGCGAGTACGCGCTCGGCCTGTTGCATCCGGAAGGTCAGCGGCTGTTCGAGCGGGGGCTCGACCTCGATCCGGAGCTTCGCGCCCTGGTCGACCGCTGGGACGCGCGCCTGGAGGCGCTGCTGCCCCGCCCTGTCGCCCCGGCTCGGGCGGCGCCACCCACGCGGTCGCCCCGGCGGCGGCGGATCTGGCTCCGGGTGGCGGCAGCCACCGTGCTGCTGGTCGTCGGCGCGAGTCTTGCCATGCCGTCGGTACCCGGAGCCCCCGCGTTGCCGAGGGCACGGCTGGCACCGGAGGCGCCGGTCACCCGGCTGACGCAGGCCGTGGCCGTGGTGCCCCACATGCCGGAGGTGGCAAGTCCGCCGCCGATCCACCGCGCCTTCTGACCTGCTCGAGGCAAGCCGCGACGGCAGGGGCGCAAACGTTCATCGTTCGCTCCTGGTCGCCAGGGCCGGCACCCGGCGGTGCAGGCCGGTGAGGGTCTGGACGGCATGGGTTGCGCGCAGGAGCCGCGCCTCGGCGAACGGCCGGCCGACGTACTGCACGCCGATCGGCAGGCCGCGGGAATCGAAGCCGGCGGTGTGGGTCACGGCCGGCACGCCCAAGGCGTTCAAGGGACGGGTGAAGCGGATCAGGCTGCGGATCAGCTCGATCAGCCCCGGACCGGCGTCGCGTGCGGTCTCGGCGAGGGTGGGCACCGGCACGCCCATGACCGGCAGGGCCAGGAAATCCGCCCGCGTGAATACGCGCGCAACGAACCGTCGGAGCAGCGGCCCGCGCCGGCGCAACGCCTCGGCATAGGCCGCGCCCGAAACCAGAAAGCCCGGCCCGATCCGCTCGCGCACCTGCGAGCTCAACGCCTCCGGATCGGCCCGGAGATGGCGGGCGTGGACCGAGGATGCCTCCACCGCCATGACGAGGTGCGACAGCCGATCGGCCTCGTGCAGGTCGTCGAGCGCGACCTCCACGGGCTCGGCACCCAGGTCGCGCAGGCCCGCCAGATCGGCCTCGAAGGCGACCAGCACCTCGGGATCGACCCCGTCGAGAAAGCGCGAATCCGGAACGGCCACCCGCCAGCCGCGCACGCCACCCTCCAGCGCCTGCTCGTAGTCGGCCGCCGGCACACCCGCGGTGTCGCCGTCCAGCGGATCGGGGCCGGCGATCACGCCGAGGAGGCGGGCGCAGTCGCGCGCACTGCGGGTAAGCGGCCCCGCTTGATCCATGCTGACCGAGACCGGAAAGACGCCGTGGCGGCTCACCAGACCCTGGGTCGGCTTGACGCCCGTCAGGCCGCAGGCCGCGGCCGGCAGGCGCACCGACCCACCCGTATCGGTGCCGAGCGAGCCGGCGACGAGGCCCGCGGCCACGGCGGCCCCGGAGCCGCTCGACGAGCCCCCCGGCATGCGGGCTGGATCCCATGGGTTGCGGCAGTCGCCGACGTCGCGATTGTGTCCGGTCGGGCCGATGGCGAAGGCCGTCATGTGGAGCCGTCCGAGGTCCAGCGCCCCGGCCTCGTCGAGCCGCCGCAGCACCGTCGCCGTGCGGTCGGGCCGATGCGTCGCACGGATGCGGGCGCCGCAGGCGGTAATCCGGCCGGCCCGGTCGAAGATGTCCTTGTGCGCGAGCGGCACCCCGTGCAACGGCCCGAGCGGCCCGCTTCGCGCCAGCGCCCGGTCGGCCGCCTCGGCCTGCGCGAGGGCGGTTGGCTCGTCGACCTCCAGGACCGCATTGAGCGTCGGATTCAGCGCCCGGATGCGCGCCAGATGATGCGCCGTCGCCTCCCGCGCGGAGATCGCCTTCTTACGGATCGCCGCCGCCAGATCGACCAGATCGCTGCCCGGCGCCAAAGGCTCGGTCATTGCCCGGACTCCGCCGCTTCGCGCTGCGCGAACAGTTCGGCGCGGAAATCGCGGTCCCCGAGATCCAACGCGCCCTCGCCGGAGAGGGCTTCGAGCCGGCGGGCAACCACGACGATGCCCGGCAGATGGAACGTCGCCGGATCCAGCCCCTGGCGCCGCAACGCGGCTTCGGCCGCTTCGAGTTCGCTCAAGGCCGGCTGCTCGTCCGCCATCGTACTCCTCCTGCTTCGCCAACGCCGGAGTGGATCGGCGTTGACGCCCCTTGGAAAGCGGTCGAACAACGCGCCCTCGGCGATCCGGACGTCGCGACCGGTTGCGCGCCGCCCATCTACGTCATACGATCATACAATCTTACCGAGGTAAGTCCATGCTGTCGAAGATTTCGGTCCAGGCCGCGCCGCTCCGGAGCCAAGTGGCCGACCGCATCCGCGAAGCGATGCTACAGGCCGCGCTCAGGCCCGGCGAGCGCTTGCGGGAGCGGGAATTGTGCGAGGGCCTGGGGGTCAGCCGCACCTCGGTCCGCGAGGCGCTGCGGATGCTGGAGACCGAGGGCCTCGTGACGATGGTGCCCAACAAGGGGGCGATCGTGACCGAGGCCGGCGTCAAGGAGGCAACGGACGTCTACCATACGCGAGCCGCACTCGAGGGGCTGATGGTCCGCCTGTTCGTCCAGCGGGCGAGCGACGCGCAGGTCGCCCGGCTGGAGGCGATCGTCGAGGCGCTCGAGGCGGGCAACCGCGACTTCGACCTCGACCAGTTCCGCCAGCACAAGACCGAGTTCTTCCGCGTCCTCGTGGAGGGCGCCGACAACGCGGCGGCGGCGCGCGCCCTGTCCGCCATCCACACCCGGGTCGCCCAGTTCTGGGCGACCTCGCTCAGCAATCCGAGCCGCCCCAGGGAGAGTGTCGCCGAGGTCCGGCGGATGATGGCGGCGATCCGCGCCCGCGACGAGGAAGGGGCCTACGCCGCCTGCCAGGCGCACGTCCGCAGTGCGCTCGACAACGTGCTGCGGGTCCTGGCGGAGCGCGACCGGGTCGGCGACGACGCCGCCTGACGACGACACGAACGATCAGAGGAGGACACCGATGAACGACGAACTTTTCGAACGCGGGCTGCAGATCCGCAAGTCCACGCTGGGCGACGACTACGTCGACCGGTCGCTGGCCAATGCCGACGACTTCAACATGCCGCTGCAGCGCCTCGTCACGGAGTATTGCTGGGGGGCCGTGTGGGGTCGCGAGGAGTTGCCGGCGAAGATCCGCTCGATGCTCAACCTCGCCATCCTGACCGCGATCAACCGGCCCCACGAGTTGAAGCTGCACCTGCGCGGTGCCCTCAACAACGGGGTCACGCCCGAGGAGATCCGCGAGATCCTGCTGCACACGGGCGTCTATGCGGGGATCCCGGCGGCGGTGGACGCGTTCAGGACCGCCCGCGAGGTCCTGGAGGAAACCAAGAAGACGGACTGAGCGCGAGCGGCACGGCGTTCGTATCGAGGGGAGGCACGACGTGGGGGATCAACCGTCACGCAGGACGCTCGGCTTCGTCGGGCTGGGCCAGATGGGCCAGCCGATGGTCCGCCGCCTGCTCGCGGCCGGCTACGAGGTGGTGGTCGGTGACGTGCGGCCGGAGGCGGTCGCGGCCATGGTCCGAGAGGGCGCCATCGACGGCGGGACGCCGCGCGACATCGCCGATCGGGTGGCGACGGTGCTGGTGAGCCTGCCGACGCCCGACGTGGTCGAGGCCGTGTCGACCGGCCCCGGCGGCCTGATCGAGGGTAGCGCGATCCGCACCTACGTCGATCTGTCGACCACCGGGCCGACCGTCGCCAAGCGGGTCGCGGCAGCGCTCGCCGAGCGCGACATCGCCACCCTGGATTCGCCGGTGAGCGGTGGCGTCGGCGGGGCGATCAAGGGCACGCTCGCCGTCATGGCGGCGGGGCCCGACGCGCTGTTCGAGGCCGAGCGTGACGTGCTGGCCGTAATCGGCAAGGTCTTCCACGTCGCCGCCGAACCCGGCCTCGGCCAGGTGATGAAGCTCGCCAACAACCTGCTGTCGGCCACGGCCCTCGCCGCCACCTCGGAGGTGATGGTGCTCGGCACCAAGGCCGGGCTCGATCCGCGCGTCATGGTCGACGTCATCAACGCCGGCTCCGGGCAGAACACCGCGACCAGCGACAAATTCCCGAGGCAGATCATTCCGGGCACCTTCGCCGCCGGCTTCGCCACCGGGCTGATCTGCAAGGACATCCGGCTCTGCCTCGAGCTCGCCGCGGCCGAGGGGGTGCCGATGTGGGTCGGCAACAACGTCGCGCACCTGTGGCAGCAGGCGCTCAGCCAGAACGGCCCGGGCTCCGACTTCACCACCGTCGTGCAGGTGGTCGAGCGGGCGGTCGGCGTCGAGGTGCGCGCCCCCGCAGGCGGAGGCGAGGGATGACGCCGACCTACGAGGTCTTCGCGATCAAATACGCCACCCACGACCGCAAGGCGTCGGAGAACTTCCTGTTCGGCGATCCGCACGACGGGCCGATGCCGATCGACTACTACGTCTGGGCGATCAAGGGTGCGGAGCGGAGCTTCGTCGTCGACATGGGCTTCGATGCGCCGACCGCGGCGGCCCGCGGCCGCAAGCTGCTGCGCTGCCCCGGCGAGGGCCTGCGGCTGGTCGGCATCGACCCGGCGACGGTGGAGGAGTTGATCGTCACCCATCTCCACTACGACCACGCCGGCAATTTCGACCTGTTCCCCAAGGCGCGCTTCCATCTGCAGGACCGCGAGGTCGCCTACGCGACCGGCCGGCACATGGGCCATGCGTGCCTCAATCACCCCTTCGACGTCGAACACGTCGTCAAGACCGTGCGGCGGGTCTACGCCGGGCAGGTCGCGTTTCACGACGGCGACGCGGAGATCGCGCCCGGCCTTTCCGTCCATCGGGTCGGCGGGCACAGCGACGGGCTGCAGTTCGTGCGCGTGTGGACGGCCCGCGGCTGGGTGGTGCTCGCCTCGGACGCGTCCCATTTCTACGCCAACATGGAGCAGAACCGGCCGTTCGTCGTCGCCTTCCACATCGGCGCCATGCTCGACGCGTTCCGCAAGCTCTACGAACTGGCCGACAGTCCGGTCCATGTCGTCCCCGGCCACGATCCCCTGGTCATGGCCCGCTACCCGGCACCCCGCCCGGACCTGGAGGGGATCGTCGTCCGCCTCGATGTGGACCCGCGCGCGTGAGCCTGCTCGAGGGACAAGTCGCCCTCGTCACGGGGGCGGCCCTGAACATCGGCCGGGCGATCGTGCAGGGCCTCGCCCGTGAGGGTGCCACCGTCGTGATCCACGCCAACCGGTCGATCGAGGCGGCCCGCGATCTCGCCGGCGAGATCGAGGCCCTGGGCGGCAAGGCGATGGCACTTGCGGGCGACCTGACGGTCGAGACCGAGGTCGAGGCCCTGTTCGCCGCGGTCGACGAGCACTTCGGCCGGCTCGACCTTCTGGTCAACAACGCTTCGGTCCGCGGTCAGCAGCCGGCGAGCGAGATGACGCTCGACGCGTGGCGGGCGGTGCAGGCGGTGATCGTCGACGGCACCTTCCTCTGCTGCCGCGAAGCCTATCCGCTGCTGCGCCGGAGCCGGGGGCGGATCGTCAACCTCGGCGGCGTCGCCGGGCATCGAGGTGCGGTGGGCCGGGCGCACGCCGTGACCGCCAAGGCCGCCGTCGCCGGGCTCACCAAGGCGCTCGCCCGCGAATGGGCCGCCGACTTCATCCGGGTCAACTGCGTGGTGCCGGGCATGGTCGAGACGGTGCGTGGCGCCAGTGCCGGCGGCCTGCCGGGCGATCTGCGGATCGAGGACATCCCCCTCGGCCGCAAGGCGACACCCGAGGAGGTCGCCGCCTGCGTCCTGGCGCTCGCCGGGCCCGCCGGCGCCTACGTCACCGGTCAGGCTTGGCACGTCAACGGCGGCCTCCTGATGCCGTGAGCCGCGGTCCGGCCCTCGCCACCGGTCAGGAACGGGCAGGGGCGGCGAGCCAGGGTGCCGCAGCTGCATGGCGGTGCTCGAACGTCTCGATCTCTTCGAGGCGCCTGAGCGTCATCTCGGTTTCGGAAAGACCGAGGCGCAGGGCCTCCTTGCGATAGGCGTCGATCGCGAAGCGGCGCGGCGGCCCCGCGCCCGCCAGGCTCTGGGCTTCGAGATCGACGGACAGTTCCAGACCGGGCTCTTCGTCCAGCCTTGCCGCGAGCGCCGTCACCTCACTGGCCGGCAGGACAACGGCGAGAAGGCCGTTCTGCAGGGCGTTGTTGTAGAAG
>JBMCMJ010000057.1:0-12614 GCA_048615135.1 Pseudomonadota bacterium | reverse complement strand
AGGGCGCGGGTGGCGGCTTCGACGTCCGGCTGGCGCATCAGGCTCTCGCCGACGAGGAAGATGCGGGCACCGACCCGCATCATCCGCTCGAGGTCGGCCGGCTCGTAGAGCCCGCTCTCGGCCACCAGCCGGCGGCCCTTGGGCACGGCGGGGGCGAGCGCTTCGGTAGTCGCCAGATCGACCTCCAGGGTCTTGAGGTTGCGGTTGTTGACCCCCAGCAGGGTGACCGGCAGGTGGACGGCCCGCTCCAGTTCCGCCGCGTCGTGCGCCTCGACCAGGATGGCCATGCCGAGTTCGCGGGCGGTCAGCACCAGCTCCATCGCGAGGTCGTCGTCGACCGCCGCCATGATGATCAGGATGCAGTCGGCGCCCAGATAGCGCGACTCCACCACCTGATAGGGGTCGACGATGAAGTCCTTGCGCAGCACCGGCAGCGGGACCGCGGCGCGCACCTCGGCGATGAACCGGTCGTCGCCCTGGAAATAGGGCACGTCGGTGAGCACCGAGAGGCAGGCGGCACCGCCCGCCTGGTAGGCGCGGGCAAGGCTCGCGGGATCGAAGTCCGCTCGGATCAGCCCCTTGCTCGGCGAGGCGCGCTTGATCTCGGCGATCAGCGCGTTGCCGTGGCGCTCGATGTCGCGGCCGAGGGCACCCAGGAAGTCGCGGGCCGGCTCGTCCGGCAGACGGCGCAAGAGGCTCTTGGTCGGCATCGCCGCCTTGCGCGCTTCGACGTGCGCGCGTTTGTCGGCGAGGATGCGCTCGAGGACGTCAGCCATCGCGCTGGCTCTCCAAAATCAGCCGGTCGAGCACGGCCTGGGCGCGGCCCTCGTCGATCGCGGCGGCGGCCAGGGCCGCCCCCTCGCGCAGGCCCGAGGCCACGTCGGCGACGACCAATGCGGCTGCCGCCGAGAGCAGCACGGCGTCGCGATGCGCCCCCGGCTCGCCGGCGAGCACGCGGCGGGCGGCCTCGGCGTTGGCCACGGGCTCGCCGCCCGCGAGGGCGCTGATCGGATGTTCGGGCAGGCCCGCATCGGCCGGCGTCACGGTAAACCGCCGGACGTCGCCGCTCGCCAGTTCCGCCACCTCGGTCGGCCCTGCGGTGGACAGCTCGTCGAGCCCGCCGAAGCCGTGCACCACCCACGCCTTTTCGCTGCCGAGCGCGTGCAGGACGTGGGCCAGGGGCTCGATCCAGCGGACATCGAACACGCCGAGCAGCTGGCGCTTCACCCCGGCGGGATTGGAGAGCGGACCCAGGAGGTTGAAGATGGTCCGGGTGCCGAGCTCGACGCGCGTGCCGGCCACGTGCCGCATGGCCCCGTGGTGGCGGGGCGCCATCATGAAACCGATGCCGGCCCGCTCGATGCAGCGGCTGATGGCCTCGGGCTCGAGGTCGATGTTCACGCCGAGCGCCTGCAGCATCTCGGCCGAGCCGGACTTCGAGCTGAGCCCGCGATTGCCGTGCTTGGCAACCGGCACGTCGCAGGCGGCCACGACGATCGCCGCGGTGGTCGAGATGTTGACCGTGCCGGCGCCATCGCCGCCCGTCCCGCAGGTGTCGATCGCTCCTTCGGGGGCCGCCACGCGTAGCATCCGGGCGCGCATCGCCTCGGCACCGGCGGTGATCTCGTCGACCGTCTCGCCGCGCACCCGGAGCGCCATCAAGAGCCCGCCCATCTGCGAGGGCGTGGCGTCGCCCTGCATCATCAGGTCGAACGCGGCGCGCGCCGCTGTCCGGTCGAGCGGCCGGCCCGCCGCCGCGTGCGCGAGCACCGCCTTGAACCTCGCCAGATCGCCGGTCATGACGCCGTCTCCTCCCGCGCCAACCGCAAGAAGTTCTTCAAGAGCGCGTGGCCGTGGCTGGTCTCGATGCTCTCGGGATGGAACTGCACCCCGTGGATCGGCAGGCTGTGGTGCGAGACGGCCATGATCACGTCGTCCTCGCTGCGCGCGGTGACTTCGAGGACGTTGGGCAGGGTCTCGGGGGCACCGTGC
This sequence comes from Pseudomonadota bacterium, assembly GCA_048615135.1. Taxonomy (GTDB): domain Bacteria; phylum Pseudomonadota; class Alphaproteobacteria; order Geminicoccales; family Geminicoccaceae; genus RECO01. The sequence continues at coordinate 10,622 of JBMCMJ010000057.1, read as the reverse complement.
AGCGAGTGGTAGCGGGTGGCGACAAAGGGGTTCGGCAGGCCAAGGAACAGCCCCTTCGAATCGTGGCGGATGGCGCTGGTCTTGCCGTGCATCAGCGTCGGCGCGCGCTCGACCGTGCCGCCGAAGGCCTGGAAGATGCTCTGATGACCGAGGCACACGCCCAAGAGCGGCCGACGCTCGCGCGCCGCGGCCTGGACCAGGGCGAGGCTGATGCCGGCGCGATCGGGATCGCACGGGCCCGGGCTGATCACGATCCCGCCCGGCCCCAGGTCCATCGCCGTGGCGACGTCGATCGCGTCGTTGCGCTCGACCACCACCTCGGCGCCCAACTCGCCCAGGAAGTGGAACAGGTTCCAGGTGAAGCTGTCGTAGTTGTCGAGCAGCAGGATCGGCGCCGTCATGCTGTGGCCCTCACTTGCGACCGGCATAGCCGGTGGCGTGCGCCGCGGCGCGGATCAGCGCCTGCGCCTTGTTGCGGCTCTCCTGATATTCGAGCGTCGGGTCGCTGTCCGCCACCACCCCGCCGCCCGCCTGGACGTAGAGTGTGCCGTCCTTGACCAGCCCCGTCCTGAGGCCGATGCAGGTGTCCATCGAGCCGTCGGCGCCGAAATAGCCGATCGCCCCGGCGTAGAAGCTGCGTCGCACCGGCTCCAACTCGTCGATGATCTCCATGGCGCGCACCTTGGGCGCGCCCGTGACGGTGCCCGCCGGGAAGCCCGCGACCAGGGCATCGACCGCATCGAGGCCCGGCCGGATGCGCCCCTCCACGTTCGAGCTGATGTGCATGACGTGGCTATAGTACTCGATCACCATCTTCTCGGTGACCTTGACGCTGCCGATCTCGGCGACCCGGCCGACGTCGTTGCGGCCGAGGTCGAGCAGCATGATGTGCTCGGCCCGCTCCTTGGGATCGGCCAGCAACTCCTCGGCGAGGGCCTTGTCGGCCGCGGCGTCGTCGCCCCTGGGGCGGGTCCCGGCGAGCGGGCGGATGGTGACCATGCCGTCGCGCAGGCGAACCAGGATCTCGGGGCTGGAGCCCACCAAGGCGAAGCCGTCGAGGTCGAGGAAGAAGAGAAAGGGCGAGGGATTGAGCCGGCGCAGCGAGCGGTAGAGGGCGAAGGGTGGCAGCTTGAAGGGCAGGGCGAAGCGCTGCGAGGGCACCACCTGGAAGATGTCGCCGGCGCGGATATAGGCCTTGGCCTTCTCGACCATCGCCTCGAAGCCGGCCTGCGTCATGTTGGCGACCGGATCGGGCCGCACCGTCGGGGGGATCTGCGTGCCCGCCCGCGGGATCGAGCGGCCGAAGTCGGTCACGACGTCGGCCAGCCGCTCGCAGGCGAGGTCGTAGGCGGCCCGCGCGGAAAGGTCCGGGTTCGGCCAGACCGGGGTGACGATGGTCACGAGGTCGAGGACGTTGTCGAACACGGCGACGACGGTCGGCCGGACCATGACCGCATCGGGGATGTCGAGCGGGTCCGGATTGTTGTCCGGCAACCGCTCCATGTAGCGGACCATGTCGTAGCCGAGATAGCCGAACAGCCCCGCCGCCATTGGCGGCAGGTCCGGGCCGAGTTCGATCCGGCTCTCCTGCAGGAGGTTGCGCAGGCTCGCCAGCGGCTCGCCGGGCGCGGGCGCGAACGCGCCCGGATCCGTCCGGGCTTGGCGGTTGACCTCCACCACGCCGCGGCGGCAGCGCCAGATCAGGTCCGGCTTGGTGCCGATCATCGAATAGCGGCCGCGCGTCGCCCCGCCCGCGACGGATTCGAGGAGGAAGGAGTAGGGCCGGCCTTCGGCGACCTTGAGCATCGCCGAGACCGGGGTCTCGAGGTCGGCGACGATTCGGGCCGCGACCACCTGCGGCCGGCCCCCTGCGTAGCCCTCGCGGAACGCTTCGAAGCTCGGCGACGGCGTGCCGTCGGCGGGGGGACGTTCGCGCATGGCTCAGCCGTCCGTCGGAAAGAAGGTCTGCAGGGCTTGGCGGTCGACGCTGATCGGATGCCGTGCCCTGAGGGCAGCCTCGTACTGCACCAGGATGTCCCGCGCGAAGGCGTTCTCCAACTCGGCCAGGGTCAACTCGACCACCTCGTCGACCACCGTGGTCGCGGCATCGACCATCACGATGGCCGCACCGTCCTCCACGTCCACGGGCTCCGCCGCAGCGCTGCCGGGCTCCGCAGCGAACAGCGCTTCGACGACCGCCGGGGGCGCCAATTCGTCGGTCCGGGTCTGGCCCTCGATGGCCCGCTCCTCCAGACCGTGCGTGGCCACCACGTCGGCTTCGGACATGCCGCCTTGCAGATCCTCCAGCGCGGCGGTCGCGCGCTCCTCGGCCCGGCGGCGCGCTTCCTCGGCCCGCCACTCGGCGAGCACCGCCTCGCGCGCCTCGTCCAAAGTCTGTGGATGCGCCGGCCGGATGGCGTCGATGCGGAACACGAAGGAGCGGCCCTCGCCGATCTCCTGCAGGAGCGAAACCTCGCCCTCGTCGGCAGCGAAGACCTCGGTCAGGAGCGGACCCCAGCCCTCGAGGGCCGCCACGGGTTCGCCCGACGCGTCGCGGCCGGCCTGATCGACGCCGCTTACCTGGACCAGAGGCAAGGCCAGCCGGTCGGCGGCTTCCTCGAGGGGCACGCCGCCGCCGATCTCGTCGTCGAGCGCCACGGCGAGGGCCGGCAATTCCTCCGCCGCGCGCTCTCGCGCCAACTCGGCGGCCAACTCGTCGCGCACCTCGGCAAAGGGGCGGGTGGTCGGCGGCACCACCTCGTCGATCAGGAAGACGTGCCAACCGAAGGCGCTTTCGACGGGCGGCGTGATGCTGCCGACGCCGCCGGCGGAGAAGATCGGCGCCGCGAACGCCTCGGGCAACCCGCTCGCCTCGACCAGTCCGAGCGGCGAAACCGCCACATCGTCGATCCGCGCCGCGACCTCGTCGGCCGTCTCGCCCGCGCGCAGCGCCTCGTAGGCCGTGCGCAGGTCGGCCTCGTCGGCGCCGCGCAACTGCCGCACCCGGCGGCGCTCGTCGAGGGTCCAGCGATCCGGACGCGCCTCGTAGGCCTCTCGGAGTTCCGCCTCGTCGGGCGTGATCTCGCCGGCGATCAGGTCCGGGCTCAGCAATACGGCCGTGAAGTCGCGCCGCTCGGGGGCCTGGAAGCGGGCCTGGTTCTCCTCGAGGAACGCCTCGAGCGTGGCGTCGTCCGGGGCGTCGATCGTCGCCGGCTCTTGGTCGACGGCGACCAGGAGCCGCCCCGAGCGGGCCTCGCCGACGCGCTCCGCGATCGGCCGGGTGAGCGCGTCCGGCAGGGGGCCGATCGGCCGGATCGCGCCGACCAGGGCGTTGCGCGTCTGTTCGGCGCGCAGGTCCTCGGTGTAGCGCTGCTCGTCCATGCCGCTCTGCCGCAGGATGGCCTGGAAGCGTTCGCGATCGAAGCTGCCGTCGGTGCGGAACGCGGGTTCGGCCATGATCAGGCGGCCGACCGTGACATCGGCCGTGGTCACGCCCAGGCGGGCCGCCTCGGCGTCGATCAGGCGCTGGGCGATCAGGGTCTGCAGCGTGTCGTCCAACAAACCGAAGCGGATGGCATCGGCCCGGGTGACCGGTTGGGGCGACTGCTGCTGCACCTGTTGCAGGCGGCGGCGGAAGGCGTCGTCCAGCTCTTCGGCGGTCACCACCTCGTCGCCGATCCGGGCCACGACCCCCGACGACGAGCCGCCGAACATGTCGCCCACGCCCCAGATCGCGAAGCTGATGATGAGCAGGCCGAGGAGAACCTTGACCACCCAACTGCGGGCGAAGTTGCGAATGGCGGCGAGCATGGGGTCTCCACGGGTCCAGGGTCGGGGCGGTCGCCCCGCGGCCGCGCGAACATAAGGACGACCTCGGCAGCGGACAACACCGCTGCAGGACCGCCGCCCGTCAGGCGGGGTTTCGAAACCGGGGCCGGGCGTGCTACATGCCAGGGCGCTTCGAGGAGACGCACCCATGACGTTGCCCCGACCCGTCGTGTTCGGCAACTGGAAGATGAACGGCCTCGCCCGCGACGGCGAGGCCCTGTGTCGTGCCCTGGCCGCCCGGGCCGAGGGCGGGCTCGCCGGCACGCTCGGCGTGTTCCCGCCGGCGACCCTGCTCGGCTCGGCGCGGGCGTGGCTCGACGGCAGCGGCATCGTGCTCGGCGCCCAGGACTGCCACGCCGAGGCGAAAGGGGCGTTCACCGGCGATCTCGCCGCACCGATGCTGGTCGAGGCGGGGGCAACGGCGATCATCGTCGGCCACTCCGAGCGGCGCCAGTACCACGCCGAGAGCGACGCGACGGTCAGGGCCAAGGCCGAGGCGGCGCTGGCCGCGGGCGCGCTCGCCGTCATCTGCATCGGCGAGACCGAGGCGGAGTACTTGGCGGGCGAGACTTTGGAGCGGCTGCGGGCGCAGATCGCGGGCTCGGTGCCGGACGGGGCGACGGCGGCAACGGTCGTGGTCGCCTACGAGCCGGTCTGGGCGATCGGCACCGGACGGACGCCGACGCTCGACGAGATCCGGACGGCGCACGGCTTTTTGCGCGAGCGGCTGGTCGAGCGCTTCGCCGACGGCGCCGAGGTCGCGCTGCTCTACGGCGGCTCGGTGAAGGCGGCCAACGCCAAGGACATTCTGGCCGTCGACGACGTCGACGGCGCGCTGGTCGGCGGCGCGAGCCTCGAGGCCGACGGCTTTTGGACCATCTTTGAGGCAGGGCTCGGCGCCTGAGGCGCCGGACTGCCGGAGCACGACGAGGTATCCGATGGAGACGGTCCTTTTGGTCATCCACCTGCTGATCGCCCTCGCACTGGTCGGGGTGATCCTCATGCAGCGCAGCGAGGGCGGCGCGCTCGGCGGGCTCGGCGGCATGGCCGGCGGGGGGAGCGGCAGCAGTTTCGGCGGGTTGTTCACCGCCCGCGGCGGCGCCAACTTCCTGACCCGGACGACGGCGATCCTCGCCGTGTGTTTTTTGTCGACCAGCCTGCTGCTGGCGATCCTCGCCGGCTACTCGCGTGATCCGGGCTCGGTACTGGATCGGGTGCCGGTCGAGCCGGCAGCGCCGGCGGAGCCGCGCGGGCCCGAGGCGCCCATCGCCGACTGAGCGAGCGCGCGCGAGAATTCTGCGCGCTTTGGTAGAAAAGGACGCGCCGCACCCTTGCCGTGCGGCGCGCTTCGTTGGATAACACGAGCCCATGGCGCGCTTCGTCTTCATCACCGGTGGCGTGGTGTCCTCCTTGGGGAAGGGCCTCGCCTCCGCCGCCCTCGGCGCGCTGTTGCAGGAGCGGGGCTACACCGTCCGTCTGCGCAAGTTCGATCCGTATCTGAACGTCGATCCGGGCACGATGTCGCCGTTCCAGCACGGCGAGGTGTTCGTCACCGACGACGGCGCCGAGACCGACCTCGACCTCGGTCACTACGAGCGGTTCACGGGCGTGCCGGCCCGCCGCTCCGACAGTGTGAGCGCCGGCCAGATCTATGCCGAGGTGCTGCAGAAGGAGCGCCACGGCGACTATCTCGGCGGCACCGTCCAGGTCATCCCGCACGTCACCAACGCGATCAAGGAACGGATCGTCAAGGACACCGACGACGTCGATATCGTGCTCGCCGAGATCGGCGGGACGGTCGGCGACATCGAGGGCCTGCCGTTCCTGGAGGCGATCCGCCAGATGGGCTACGAACTCGGCCCGCAGCGCGTCGCCTACATCCACGTCACGCTCCTGCCCTATCTCCGCTCGGCCGGCGAGATGAAGACCAAGCCGACCCAGCACTCGGTCAGGGATCTCAGGGCGATCGGCATCCAGCCCGACATCCTGCTCTGCCGCTCGGAGACGCCGATCAGCGAGGAGGCGCGGCGCAAGATCTCGCTGCAGTGCTCCGTGGCGGCCGACGCGGTGATCCCGGCCCTCGACGTCGACACCATCTATCAGGTGCCGATCGACTATCACCTCGCCGGGCTGGACACGGCGGTGCTCAAGCGGTTCGGTCTGCCGCACGACCAGGAGCCGAGCCTGGAGCGCTGGCACCGGATCGTCGAGGCGGTGCGCCTACCCGAGGGCGAGGTGACGATCGCCGTGGTCGGCAAGTACACCGAGCTGATCGACGCCTACAAATCGCTCGACGAGGCGCTCGCCCACGGCGGCATCGCCCACCGGGTCAAGGTCCGCACCCGCTGGATCGACAGCCAGATCTTCGAGAGCGAGGACGCGGCCCTGTCCCTGAGCGACGTCAACGGCATCCTCGTGCCGGGCGGCTTCGGCGAGCGCGGGGCCGAGGGCAAGATCGCGGCCGTCACCTTCGCCCGCCAGCACCGCGTGCCGTTCTTCGGCATCTGCTTCGGGATGCAGCTCGCCGTGGTCGAGGCGGCGCGCAATCTGGCCGGGCTGCAGGGCGCGAGTTCGACCGAATTCGGTGCCTGCGCCGATCCGGTCGTCGGGCTGATGACCGAATGGGACCGCGCTGGCGTGACCGAGCGGCGCGCCGAGGACGGCGACCTCGGCGGGACCATGCGGCTCGGCGCCTATCCGGCCGATCTCGCCACGGGCAGCCGGGTGCAGGCCATCTACGGGGCCGAGCGGATCTTCGAGCGCCACCGCCATCGCTACGAGGTCAACGTCAACTACGTCGAGCGCCTGGAGGCGGCAGGCCTGCGCTTCTCCGGCATGTCGCCGGACGGCCGCCTGCCGGAGATCGTCGAGGACCCGGCGCATCCCTGGTTCGTCGGCGTGCAGTACCACCCCGAACTCAAGTCGCGGCCGTTCGAGCCGCATCCTCTGTTCGCGTCGTTCGTCGAGGCGGCCCTCGCGCAGTCGCGGCTGGTCTAGGCATGGCCGCCGCCCCCCGCGAGGTGCACGTCGGGCCGGTCACCTTCGCCGCCGACGCGCCGCTCGCCGTGATCGCCGGCCCCTGCGCCATCGAGAGCCGCGACCACGCCCTGGAGGTCGCCCTCGCCCTTTGCGAGATCGCCGAACGGCAGGGCTTCGGGCTCGTCTACAAGAGCTCCTTCGACAAGGCGAACCGGACCAGCGGGCGGAGCTATCGGGGCGTGGGGCTCGACGAGGGGCTCGCCATTCTGGCCGATGTCCGCGAGCGGACCGGGCTGCCGGTGCTGACCGACGTGCACGAGAGCTGGCAGTGCCGGCCTGTGGCCGAGGCCGTGGACATCCTGCAGATCCCGGCTTTTCTCTGCCGCCAGACCGACCTGTTGCAGGCGGCGGTGGCGACCGGGCGGGTGGTCAACGTCAAGAAGGGCCAGTTCCTCGCCCCCTGGGACATGGCCCAGGTGGCGGCCAAGCTGGAGGAGATGGGGGCCGAGCGGGTGCTTTTGACCGAGCGCGGCACGAGCTTCGGCTACAATACCTTGGTCTCCGACTTCCGTGGGCTGCCGGTGATGGCGGCGACCGGTTGGCCGGTGGTGTTCGATGCCACCCATTCGGTGCAGCAGCCGGGCGGCGCCGGGGCCACCTCCGGCGGCCAGCGGGAGTTCGTGCCGGTATTGGCGCGCGCGGCGGTGGCGGTCGGCGTCGCCGGTCTGTTCGTCGAAACGCACCCCGATCCGGACGCGGCACCGAGCGACGGCCCCAATATGGTCCCCCTTGCCCAGTTCGAGCGCTTGTTGCAGGACCTGCTTGCCTACGACACACTCACCAAGAACCTGGGATCCCGGACGCCATGAGCACCACCGACATCGTCGAGATCCACGGCCGCGAGGTGCTGGACAGCCGCGGCAACCCGACCGTCGAGGTCGACGTGATCCTGGCCGACGGCTCCGAGGGCCGGGCCGCCGTGCCGTCCGGTGCTTCGACCGGCGTGCGCGAGGCCCTGGAACTCCGGGACGGCGACAAGGGCCGCTACGGCGGCAAGGGCGTGCTGAAGGCGGTCGATGCCGTCAACGGCGAGATCACCGACGCGCTGCTCGGCCGCGACGCGATCGACCAGGTGGCGATCGACGAGGCGATGCTGGAGCTCGACGGCACCGAGACCAAGAGCCGGCTGGGCGCGAATGCGATCCTGGGCGTGAGCCTCGCCGTGGCCAAGGCCGCGTCCAATGCGCTCGACATCCCGCTCTACCGCTATGTCGGCGGCGTGTCGGCGCGCACCCTGCCGGTCCCGATGATGAACGTCATCAACGGCGGCGCGCACGCCGACAACCCGATCGACGTGCAGGAGTTCATGATCATGCCGGTGGGCGCGGCGTCGTTCACCGAGGCGCTGCGCATCGGCACCGAGTGCTTCCACAGCCTGAAGAAGCAGTTGCACGACGCGGGCCACAACACGGCGGTCGGTGACGAGGGCGGCTTCGCGCCGAACCTCCAGAGCACCGACGAGGCGCTCGCCTTCCTCGCCAAGTCGGTCGAGGCGGCCGGCTACAAGCTGGGTGACGAGGTGGTGTTCGCGCTCGATGCCGCCGCCAGCGAGTTCGGCAAGGGCGGGCGCTACGAGCTGAAGGGCGAGGGCAAGACGCTCGATGCCGCGGGCATGGCCAAGTACTACGAGGACCTCTGCGCGCGTTATCCGATCAAGTCGATCGAGGACGGGGTCGGCGAGGACGACTGGGAGGGCTGGGCGATCCTCACCGAGACGCTCGCCAAGACGGTGCAGCTGGTGGGCGACGACCTGTTCGTCACCAATCCCGCGATCGTCAAGGAGGGGATCGACAAGGGCATCGCCAACGCGCTGCTCGTCAAGGTCAACCAGATCGGCTCCTTGACCGAGACCCTGGAGGCCGTGCAGCTCGCCCAGCGGGCGCGCTATGCCTGCGTCATGTCGCACCGGTCGGGCGAGACCGAGGACGCGACCATCGCCGACCTCGCGGTCGCGACCAATTGCGGGCAGATCAAGACCGGCTCGCTGTCGCGCTCGGATCGCCTCGCCAAGTACAACCAGCTGCTGCGCATCGAGGAGCAGCTCGGCGGCGCCGCCCGGTTCCCGGGTGCGGCCTGCTTCACGCTGGGCTAGGCGGCGGATGGCGGCGGGGTTGCCATGCTGAAACGGTGGCGTCGGCGTCTCGTCGTCGCCTTGCCGGTGGCCCTCCTCGTCGTCTATTTCGCCTACCACGCCGTCTACGGGCGCCTCGGCGTGCTGGCATGGCGGACGCTGCAGGCGGAGGTCCAGGAGGTCGAGGCCGAGCTGCGCGCGGTCGAGGCGCACAATCGCCGCCTCGCAGCGGCCATCGAGGGGTTGCGCCCGGAGACGCTCGACCTCGACGTGGTCGAAACCGCCCTGCGCGGCTACGGCTACGTCCGGCCCGAGGAACGGATCATCCTGTTGGAGCGTTGAGGGTCGTGGGCCGGTCGGCAGCCGCGCGATCGTGAGCGTGGTGCTGCGCCGCACTCGGCTCTAGGGAGAGGGCGTCGCGCTCCGAGGGGGGGCGTCGGTGCGTGTCGTTAGGGGAGGAGGGCGCATGGCCACGAGCAGCAGGGGGGCCACGAGCAGCACGGGCAAATCGGCGAGCCGGCGTCGCCGGACGGGTGCCGGCAGTCTGCCCGACAAGGAAGTTCTGTACACCTACTACCGCGACATGCTGCTCATCCGCCGTTTCGAGGAGAAGGCGGGTCAGCTCTACGGCATGGGGCTGATCGGGGGGTTCTGTCACCTCTACATCGGCCAGGAGGCGGTCGCCATAGGCATCCAGCACGCCCTCGAGCCGGGTGACAGCGTGATCACCGGGTATCGCGACCACGGCCACATGCTGGCCACCAACATGGACGCGGGTCGGGTGATGGCCGAGCTGACCGGGCGCATCGACGGCTACTCCAAGGGCAAGGGCGGCTCGATGCACATGTTCGCCCGCGACAAGGGCTTTTACGGCGGCCACGGCATCGTCGGTGGCCAAGTGCCGCTCGGCGCCGGTCTCGCCTTCGCCCACAAATACCGCGAGGACGGCGGCGTCGCCGTGATCTATTTCGGCGACGGCGCCGCCAACCAGGGACAGGTCTACGAGACCTTCAACATGGCGGCGCTCTGGAAGCTGCCGGCGGTGTTCGTCATCGAGAACAACCGCTACGCCATGGGCACCTCGCAGCAGCGCTCGGCTGCCGGCCAGCACCTCTACGAGCGGGGCGCCGCGTATGGCATTCCGGGCACCGACGTCGACGGCATGGACGTGCTCGCCGTCCGCGAGGCGGCCGATGCGGCCGTCGCGCACGCCCGCAAGGACGGCCCGTTCATCCTCGAGGCGCTGACCTATCGCTATCGCGGCCACTCCATGTCCGATCCGGCCAAGTACCGGACCAAGGAGGAGGTCCAGGAAATGCGCGAGCGGCGCGATCCGATCGAGAACCTCAAGGTGAAGATGATCGAGGCCGGCGTCGCCGACGAGGACGCGCTGAAGGCGATCGACAAGGAGATTCGCGGCATCGTCAACGACGCCGCGCGGTTCGCCCAGGACAGCCCCGAGCCCGATCCGTCGGAGCTCTGGACCGACGTGCTGGTCGAGGCCTGAGCGGGCGCTGGAGAGAGACATGCCGACCGAGATCCTGATGCCGGCGCTGTCGCCGACCATGACCGAGGGCACGCTCGCCCGCTGGCTGAAGAACGAGGGCGACAAGGTGGCGCCCGGCGACGTCATCGCCGAGATCGAGACCGACAAGGCGACCATGGAGGTCGAGGCCGTGGACGA
>JBMCMJ010000056.1:0-12848 GCA_048615135.1 Pseudomonadota bacterium | reverse complement strand
TGGCGGCCGCCCGTGCCCAGGTGGCCCAGGCCGAGGCGCAACTGCTCGCCGCCGAGCGCGAAGCCGAGCGCATGGGCCGGCTGATCGAGCGGCGGGTCGCGAGCGAGCAGAACCTGGATCAGGCGATCGCCGCCCGGGACATGGCGGCGGCCGCCCTCGAAGTGGCGAAGGCCGGCCGGCTCGCCGCCGAGATCGACCTCGAGCGGACCACCATCAAGGCGCCGCTGTCGGGCGTGATCGGTCGCTCGCTCACCACCCAGGGGGCCTTGGTCACGGACGGCCAGGTGCAGCCGCTCGCGGTGATCCGCACCCTGGACCCGGTGCTGGTCGACGTCACCCAGTCGGCCGCCGAGATCATCGCCTGGCGGCGCGGGCTGATGGCCGAGCGGCTCGCCGGCGCCGAGCCCGCGGTCTCGCTGATCCTGGCCGACGGCTCGATCTACGAGGCGACGGGTCTCCTGACGGCGGCCGAGCCCTATGTCCACGAGCAGACCGGCGTGGTGACGCTGCGCCTCGAATTTCCCAATCCGGACAAATTGCTGCTGCCCGGCATGTACGTCCAGGTGGAGCTGCCGCAGGGCGTCGCGCGCGGCGTCGTGCTGGCGCCGCAGGAGGGCGTGTCGCGCGATCGGCGCGGCCGGCCCACCGCCCTCGTGGTCGGTGCCGGCGACGTCGTCGAGGAGCGCGTCCTGGAGATCGTCCGGGCGAGCGGCAGCGATTGGATCGTCAGCGACGGTCTCGCCGCCGGTGACCGGCTGATCGTCGAGGGCCTGCAGAAGGTCCGGCCGGGGGCGGTGGCGCTGCCGGAAGAACGCCAGCCCCGCGCCCTTTCGGCGCTTGGCGACTGAGGCCGGAGCGCAGCACCATGGCCGGCTTCTTCATCGACCGCCCCGTCTTCGCCTGGGTCATCGCCATCTTGATCATGGGGGTGGGCGGGCTCGCCATCCTCACCCTGCCGGTCGCCCAGTACCCGCAGATCGCCCCACCGTCGGTCAGCATCAGCGCCACCTATCCGGGGGCCTCCGCCGAGACGGTCGAGACGACCGTCACCCAGATCATCGAGCAGCAGATGACCGGGCTCGACGGGCTGCGCTACATCACCTCGACCTCGACCGCCGCCGGCACCTCGCAGATCCAGCTGACCTTCGCGACCGGCACCGACCCCGACATCGCCCAGGTGCAGGTGCAGAACCGGCTGGGCCAAGCCACCCCGCTCCTGCCCGAACCCGTCCAGCGGCAGGGCATCACGGTGCGCAAGTCGGCGGCGGGCTTTCTCATGGTGATCGGGCTGATCGCCGAAGACGGCTCCTTGGATCAGGTCGACCTCTCCGACTACCTCGCGTCCAACGTGGTCGACGAGATCAGCCGGATCCAGGGGGTGGGCGAAGTCCAGGTGTTCGGCTCGCCCTATGCCATGCGTATCTGGCTGGACCCCTCCGGGCTCGCCGCCTACGAACTCGCCCCGTCCGACGTCATCGCCGCCGTGGGTGCCCAGAACGCGCAGATTTCGGCCGGCCAGTTCGGCGCCCTGCCGGCCGTTTCCGGCCAGCAGCTCAACGCTTCGGTCACCGCCCAGTCGCTCCTGCAGACGCCCGCGGACTTCGAGCAGATCGTGCTGCGCGCCGAGACCGACGGCGGGCTCGTGCTGTTGCAGGACGTGGCGCGGGTCGAGATCGGTGCGGAACGCTACGAGACCATCTCCCGCTTCAACGGCCAGCCGGCGGCCGGCATGGCGATCCGGCTCGCGAGCGGCGCCAACGCCCTGGATACGGCGGACCGGGTCAAGGCGCGGATGGACGAGCTGAGCGCCTTCTTCCCCGAAGGCGTGGTCTACAACGTGCCCTACGACACCACGCCCTTCGTCCGCATCTCGATCGAGGAGGTGGTCAAGACGCTGTTCGAGGCGATCGGCCTCGTCTTCCTCGTGATGTTCCTGTTTCTCGGCAATCTCCGGGCGACGCTGATCCCGACGCTCGCCGTGCCGGTGGTGCTGCTCGGCACCTTCGGCGTGCTGGCCGCCGCCGGCTTCAGCATCAACACGCTGACCATGCTCGCCATGGTGCTGGCGATCGGCCTGTTGGTCGACGACGCCATCGTCGTCGTGGAGAACGTCGAGCGGATCATGGAGGAGGAGGGGCTCGACCCGCGCGCCGCCACCAAGAAATCGATGGGCCAGATCACCGGCGCGCTGATCGGCATCGCGCTCGTGCTCTCCGCCGTGTTCGTGCCGATGGCCTTCTTCGGCGGCTCCACCGGGGTGATCTACCGCCAGTTCTCGATCGCCATCGTCTCGGCGATGATCCTCTCGGTGGTCGTCGCCATCGTGCTGACGCCGGCACTCTGCGCCACCATGCTGCGCCCGCGCGACCACCTGCCGAAGCGCGGGCCGCTCGGCTGGTTCAACCGCGGCTTCGGCGCCACGACCCGCGGCTATACCGGTGCGGTCGGCTGGATCGTCCGCCGTCCGGTCCGGGTCGGCCTCGTCTATCTGGCGCTGGTCGGCGGCATGGGCTGGCTCTTCACCCAGACACCCACGAGCTTTCTGCCGGACGAGGACCAGGGGATCATGTTCACCCTGGTGCAGGGGCCCTCCGGCGCCACGGCCGAGCGCACCCTGGGCGTCATGGAGCGGATCGAGGACCACTTCCTCGACGCCGAGACCGAGACGGTCAACTCGCTCTTCACCGTGGTCGGCTTCAGCTTCGCCGGTTCCGGACAGAACGTCGGCCTCGGGTTCGTGCAGCTGAGGGACTGGTCCGAGCGGACCGAAGCGAACGAGAGTGCGCAGGCCGTGGCCGGTCGAGCCTTCGGCGCCCTTTCGGGCATCAAGGACGCGCTGGTCTTTCCGATCGTGCCACCGGCGGTGATCGAACTCGGCAACGTCTCGGGCTTCGACTTCTTTCTGCAGGCGCGGGGCGGGCAGACCCACGAGGAGCTGCTGGCGGCGCGCGACCAGCTGATGGGCATGGCGACGCAGAGCCATCTCATCGGCTCGATCCGGCCCAACGGCCTGCAGGATGCAGCGCAGTACCGGCTCGAGATCGACTGGCGCAAGGCGGGGGCGATGGGGGTGACCGCCCGCGACGTCAGCGACCTGCTGGCGGTTGCCTGGGCCGGCCGCTACGTCAACGACTTCCTCGACCGCGGGCGGATCAAGAAGGTCTACGTCCAGGGCGATGCGGATGCCCGGCGCAATCCCGAGGACATCGAACGCTGGCGGGTCCGCAACGCCAGCGGCGGACTGGTGCCCTTCTCCAACTTCGCCGAAGGGGCGTGGCGCTTCGGCCCGCAGGGGCTCTACCGCTACAACGGCGTGCCGGCGATGCAGCTGCAGGGCGGCCCGGCGCCCGGCGTGACCACCGGCGAGGCGATGGCCGAGATGGAGCGGCTGGCGGCGCAGCTGCCACCCGGCTTCGACCTCGCCTGGACGGGTCTTTCGCTGGAGGAGCAGGAGACGGGCGGACAGGCTCCCTTGCTCTATGCCCTGTCGCTCGCCGTGGTCTTCTTGAGCCTGGCGGCCCTCTACGAGAGCTGGGCCATTCCGGCGGCGGTCATGCTCGCCATGCCGATCGGCGTGTTCGGGGCCCTGCTCGCGGCGCTGCTCGGCGGCTTCGCCAACGACGTGTTCTTCCAGGTGGCGATCCTCACGACCATCGGTCTGACCGGCAAGAACGCCATCCTGATCGTCGAGTTCGCGAGGGTGCGGCAGGAGGCGGGCGAGGACCTCTACACGGCCGTCCGCGAGGCGGCCCGCCAGCGCTTGCGGCCGATCGTCATGACCTCGATGGCGTTCTCGCTGGGCGTGTTGCCTTTGGTGCTGAGCTCCGGGGCCGGGGCCGCGGGGCGCAACGCCATCGGCTCGGGCGTGCTCGGCGGCACCATCACCGCGACCCTGCTCGGCGTGCTGCTCGTGCCCCTGTTCTACGTCCTGATCCGCCGTTTGGCGCCGCTGCGCTCGAAACCGGCAGCGGCGACGGCCCCCGCCTGACCCCGGTCAGTGGCCCGTGAAGACCAGGGTGCGAACAGGCATGAACAGCGACTTGATCCGCAGCAAGAGCGCGTGGACGATGCCGACCGTATCGACCACGTGCAGAAAGGCCCAACTGCCGAGCGACAGGTCCGGTTCGGCCAAGCGGTCGTGATTGCTCGTGTAGGCATTGGCCGTGCACTTGGTGCCCGGCGGGATCGACGGCACGGCGTTGGGGTAGAGCGGCTCCAGGGTGGCCGTGACCGTGCCGGCGCGGGCCCGATCCTCGATCTCGAGGATCTGGTCGCTGGGCCGGAACTGGCCGGACGAGATCACGTCCTGCACGTCGACCACGATCATCGGCAGGACGGCGAAGGGCAGGGAGTTGCAGGCCACTTCGGCGATCATGCCGGGGCGGATCACCTGGGCCGACACCTGATCGAACCCGGCGTGGATCCGGACCTCCTCCAGCGACGTCTCCGGGATGAGGATGCCGGCGGGGCGCAGGACCGCGCTGATGTAGTCGCCCGGCTGCAGCCAGAACTGCTCGATGCGGCCCGCCGTGAGCGCCGAGACGACCGTCTTGTCCAACTCGACCTCGGCCTGCCGCAAGGCTGCCTCCGCCGTCTCGCGCTGGGCCGGCAGGAGGGTCGAAATCCGCGTCTCGACCGCGCGCTCGCCGGCGATGGCGGCCTCGATCGCGCCTTCCCGGGCGATCACGAGGTTCTCCAGCCGGCGGATCTCCAACTCGCTCACCACGTCGGGATTGCGCTCGGCTACCCGCTGCTTGAGCGACAACTCGAACCGCGCCTCCTCCAGGGCACCTTCCGCCTCGCGGATGCGGCCCCGAGCCTGGGCGCGTTCGAACTCGGCGACGGCGACCGCCGCGTCGATCTCGGCCAGCGCCTGGCGGGCCGTCACCACCGCCGCCTCCTGGCGGCTCGCATCGAGCCGGAACAGCACCTGGCCGACCTCGACCCGCTCGCCGTTCCGCACATGGACCTCGGTCACGCGGCCCGGCGTTTCGGGCAGGATGGTCAAGGTGCGGTAGAACATGACCGCGTGATTGGTCGACGGGTGATAGTAGAAGATCAGCGTGATCAGCGCGATCGTCAGCATCGCGCAGGCGGTGATGCCCCAGCGGAGTTCGTACCAGACCGAGAACAGGGTGATCTCGTGGCCGATCCGCTTGCCCTGGGCGTAGCGGCGATAGAGGTAGTCGGGAAAGACGGTGACCAGCGAGCAGAGCAGGAGCTCAAGCATCGGCGTTGCCCTCGCTCGTCGAGGTCGAGGTCGCCGGCTGTGGGGTGCCGCGGCCGCGCCAGCGCTCCAGCGAGTGGGCGATCGAGTAGAGCGGCGTCGCGAAGTCGGGCAGCTTGAGGGCGGCGAGCAGGAGGGCTGCCACCCAGAACAGGTTATTGTGGGTAAAGAGCGCCAGCAGCGTCAAAATGCCGATGACCTGGTACTGCGTGCTGTTTGCCCGGTGGGCCATCATGTCGGGCAGCGAATGCAATTTCAGATAGAAATTGCCCAACAGCAGCACCGCGACCAGCACGAATGCGACGACGAAGCCGAACAGCGGATCCGACCCGTCGGGACCGCCGACGAACGCTGGCAGATGGGCCGGTGCCATCGGGTGAAGCTCGGCGCTGGTCGTCATGGTGCGCGGGTCTCGTCTCGTTCAGGGCTCGACCAACGTCGCAGCCATCGCTTTTGCCGCAGCGGTCGTTATCGGGCAGGACGATCCGCGTCGAGTCAAAACTCGACCCCGAGTTGGCCCTTCACGCCCTGGCGGAAGGGGTGCTTGACCAGGGTCATCTCGGTGACGAGGTCGGCCGCCTCGATCAGTTCGGGCTTGGCGTTGCGCCCGGTGGCCACGACGTGCTGCATCGGCGGGCGGGCGGCGAGGTCGGCCAGCACCAGGGCGACGTCCAGATAGTCGTAGCGGAGCACGATGTTGAGCTCGTCCAGCACGATCAGGTGGTAGCTCGGCTCTTCGAACATCGCCTTGGCCTCGGCCCAGGCGGCACGGGCGGCCTCGATGTCCCTGGCCTTGTCCTGGGTCTCCCAGGTGAAGCCCTCGCCCATCACCTTGACCGTCACCAGGTCCGGAAAACGGGCCAGGAACTGGCGCTCGCCGGTCTCGCGCCGGCCCTTGACGAACTGCACCACGCCGACCTTCAGCCCGTGGCCCAGACAGCGCATGACGAGGCCCCAGGCGGCCGTGCTCTTGCCCTTGCCCGTGCCGGTGTGGACCATCAAGAGGCCCTTCTCGACCGTCTTGGAGGCGTAGAGCTGGTCCTTGGCGGCCTTGATGCGCGCCTTCTTCAAGGCATGGGCCTTGGCTTCGTCGTCGTCGATCAAGTCGCTTCTCCGAGGTGCAGGATGCGGGCCAGATAGGCGGCGTGGCGGCTCGCGGCCGCGCGGTGCAGAACCCTGATGGCGGGCTCGCCATCGTCGAGCAGCCCGACCACGAGGTCCAGCCCCCGCAGCGGCGAGCGCTCGAGCGTCGCGTAGTCGACGAGCACCCGGGCGAGGTGAGGCGGGTCGGGCGCCACCAGCGCCACCACATTGGCGAGCCGCCCCCCCTGGTTGACCGCGTCGAACTGGGCCTTGGCCCGGATCAGCTTCAGCGCGATCGCCCCGTGCCCCGCCGCCGGATTGGCGAGGCCCTTCACCTCCACCAGAAACAGACCCCCGTCGCCGTCATGCACCCGAAAGTCGGGCGTCTTGCCCTGCCTTCGACGCCGCACGTCGAACCGCTCCGGCGCGAGGCCCAGGCCCCGCAGCCAGCGCTCGACCCGCTGCTCGGCGAGACGGCTCGGGGTCATCGAGCGGGGCCGGCGAAGGTGGGGGAAGGAAAGGGAAGGTCGGGGGGCTTTTGGCCCCCCGCGCCCCCCGGCTGCCGGCCGTGCCGGCAGCACTCGGCAAGGGCGGGGCGATTTGTCATAATACCGGTTATCCCCAGCTTAAGAAGCTGTTTTGATGAGAGTTTTGGGTCGGACAGTTTGTTTCGTAGTTCGGCATTCTTCAGGGCTGCGGGACTAGCGCGCGAGGCGGTCGCGATGCGCCTCAGGGGGCCCGAAGCCCGGCCATCGAAATCGATCCGCACGTCCGACACCCTGGCTCCAACCGCCCGCACCACGCGGCACGGTGCGTATTGTACGCCGACTTAGGAAAATCCGCCGCTATCCCTTGGCGCGACAAGGTCCCGGTGCTTCGGGGCCGAGCACCGCGTCGCGGACCAGCCCGCCCGGCACCCGCATGGTCGCCAAGCGGCGATAGAAGTCGAGCAGGTCGCGCGCCGCACTCGTCATCCGCTCGAAGCCCGACTCGAAGGCGACGAACATGCCGAATGGGGTTGATCGGGTTGTCGGGCTCTTGGCGCCGAGCATGGTGGCGGCGACGCTCGGCACGATGCCGGCTTGCAGCAACGGGGAAGCCGCCGATCCTTTCGGCTTTCGAGGGCATGATCGCCTGCCGCGTGTCCTCGTCCGTATCGCCGTCGGATCGATCGGGGGAGGCGATGCGCCGGTGCAGGATCCGGGCGATGCCCTGGGCGATGATGACCAGATCGATGGTGCGCCGGAACTTCGACACGCCGAGGATGACGACGACGCCGGAATACGGAAGCCCGAACTCCCGGTCGGCGGTCCGGCGCTGCAGCTCGAGCGGCACCAGCGTCAGCGAAAACCGTGGAAGGGTCAGCAGACCGCGCCCGAGCTGCTGCTTGGCACGCCAGCGGTAGACGTACGCATCAAGCGACTTCGGCAGGGTCCGGTCGGGCGTCGATGGGAGTGCCGAGCAAGACCGCCGGCTCGGCGCAACTCCGTCCTTCATGGGTGGGCTCCGAACTGCGCGAGCAGGCGACCCGCGGGCAACACCCGGAGGATGCCTCCCTCGATCCGCCTCCTTCGCGTGCTGCCGGCATTTGCCGGCAGCCGGGGGGCGCGGGGGGACCATCAAGTCCCCCCGCCTCTTTCTACTTCTACGCCTTCAGGTTCCGCCTCGGGTGCCAGAGGCCGCGGTCGCGGGCTTCTTCGAAGCGGGCGCGGATTTCCTGCAGGGCGGCCGGATTGGCGGTCTCCAGGAAGTCGCGGACGCGGTCGTTTTCCAGATAGGCGTCCCAGAGGGCGTCGAAGTGGTGGTCGCCGACGAGGCGGGTGGTGGCGGCGTAGGCGAACAGGTAGTCGACCGTGGCGGCGATCTCGAAGGCGCCCTTGTAGCCGTGGCGCATGACGCCTTCGAGCCATTTGGGGTTGGTGGCGCGGCCGCGGACGACCAGGCTCAGTTCCTCCTCGAGGCGGCGGATGCGCAGGTGTTCGGGGCGGCTGTGGTCGTTGTGGAAGACCAGCGGCTGGCTGCCGGAGAGGGTGCGCACGGCGGCGGTGAGGCCACCCTGGAACTGGTAGTAGTCGTCGCTGTCGAGGATGTCGTGCTCGCGGTTGTCCTGGTTGTGCAGGACGAGTTCGACGCGGGCGAGGCGGGTGGTGAGTTCGTCCGCGGCGTGGGCGCCGTCTTCGGCGTCGCCCGAGCCGTAGGCCCAGCCGCCCCAGGCGACGAAGGCGCGGGCGAGGTCGCCGTCGTCGCTCCAGCCGCCCTCGTCGATCAGCGCCTGCAGGCCCGCCCCGTAGGCGCCGGGCTTGGCGCCGAAGATGCGGTAGCTGGCGCGGCGAAAGGCGGTCGCTGCCTCCAGCCCGTCGCGCTCGAGGGCGGCGGCTTCGGCCCGCACGCGGGCGGCGACGGGGTTCTGTTCGGCCGGCTCGTCGAGGGCTGCGACGGCGCGGACGGCCTGGTCGAACAGGGCGACCTGGGCCGGAAAGGCGTCGCGGAAGAAGCCCGAGATGCGCAGCGTGACGTCGACGCGCGGGCGGGCGAGGGCGGTGAGCGGCATGACCTCGGTGCCGACCACGCGGTGGCTCGCCCCGTCCCAGCGCGGGCGGACGCCGAGCAGCGCCAGGGCCTGGGCGATGTCGTCGCCGCCGGTGCGCATGTTGGCGGTGCCCCAGGCGGAGAGGGCGACGGTGGTGGGCCAGGTGCCCTGTTCTTGGACGTAGCGCTCGACGATCGCCTCGGCGGAGCGCCAGCCGAGTTGCCAGGCGGCCGGGGTGGGCACCGCACGGCTGTCGATCGAGTGGAAGTTGCGGCCCGTGGGCAGCACGTCGGGGCGGCCGCGGGTGGGCGCCCCGCTCGGGCCGGGGGCGACGAAGCGGCCGTCGAGCCCGCAGAGCAGCGCCGCGATTTCGCTGTTGCCGGAGGCGTCGAGGGCGGGGGCGAGGCGCTCGCGAAGTTCGGTGAGCACGGCGGCGGTGGCGGGCCAGCCCGCCGGCAGCGGCAACTCGTTTCCAACCAGGGCGAGGGCCAGGGCTTCCAGGCGCTCGACCGTATCGCCGGCGGTGCGCCAGGGGGCGGGCGTGGCTGCGGCCAGCGGCTCGGGGCAGGGGCCGGTCCAGGGGGCGGCGAGGTCGCGGCCGAGCGCGTCGAAGCCGTCGAGGCCGAGATCGGCGGCGAGGGCCTGCAGCAGCGAGCGCTCGCCGGGGGCGGCACCCCGATCGGTGCGGACGAGGGATGTGAGCAGTTCCGTGCGCTGCAGGCCCAGGGGGCTCTGGCCGAACACGTGCAGGCCGTCCCGGATCTGCAGTTCCTTCAGTTCGCAGAGGTGGTTGTCGAGGGCGAGCAGGCGGGCGGCTTCGTCGTCCTCGGCGGCGAGCCCGAGGTCGGCGTCCAGGCCGAGCCGGAGGGTGGTCTCGGCGATCTCGCGGCGGAGGTGGGCGGCACGGCGGGCATCGAGGCCCGACGCCTGGTAGTACTCGTCGACCAGCTGCTCGAGTTCGGCATAGGCACCGTGCGCCTCGGCGCGGGCGAGCGGCGGGGTCAGGTGGTCGACGATGACGGCGGAGGTTCGGCGCTTGGCCTGGGTGCCTTCGCCCGGATCGTTGACGATGAAGGGGTAGAGCTGGGGCAGGGGGCCGAAAGCGGCTTCGGGTGCCGACGCCGCGTCGAGGGCGAGGGCTTTGCCGGGCAGCCATTCGAGATTGCCGTGCTTGCCGAGATGGACGACGGCGTGGGCGCCGAAGACCTCGCGCAGCCCGACGTAGAACGCCAGATAGCCGTGCGGCGGGGCGAGGTCCGGGCTGTGGTAGGTGGCTTCGGGGTCGATGTGGTAGCCGCGGCTCGGTTGGATGCCGACCACGACGTTGCCGAACGGGACGAGGGCGAGGGCGAAGGCGCCGTCCTGGACGTGCGGGTCGGCCTCGGGCGGGCCCCAACGCTCGGTGACCGTGCGGCGGAAGGCTTCCGGCAGACGGGCGAAGGCGCGGGCGTAGGCGTCGAGCGGCAGACGGACGTGGACGCGGCGTTCGGCACGGCCCTCCAGGGCGTTGGTCGGGGCTTCGAGGAGGCGGGCCATGAGGGCGGCGGAATCCCGGGGCAGGTCGCGCGTGGCGTAGCCGGCACCTTCGAGGGCGTGGAGGACGTGGACGGCGCTCGCGGGCGTGTCCAGGCCGACGCCGTTGGCGAGCCTGCCGTCCTTGTTGGGGTAGTTGGGGAGGATCAGGGCGATCCTGCGTTCGGCCGCAGCCGTGCGGTGCAGCCGGCTCCAGGCGGCGGCAAGCCCGGCCGTGAAGGCGGCCCGGTCGGGATCGGGGACGTGGCGGGCGAGCGGGGCTTCGACCACGGGATCGACCGCCCCCGTCTCGCGAAAGGCGATGGCGCGCGTAAACACGCGGCCGTCGACCTCGGTCAGCGCCACCTGCATGGCGAGGTCGCGGGCGGTGAGACCGCGGCTGGAGGAGGCCCAACTCGCCCGCGAGGTGGAGGCGAGGGTCGCCTGGAGGACGAGGCGTTCGCCCGCATCGAGCAGCGTGCGCCCGCCGCCGAGGGCGAAGCCCGTGAGGTTGACGACCACGTCGATCGGCTGCGCGTCGAGCAGGTCGGTGACGATCGCCGCGGCTTGCGCGTCCTTCAGCGAGGTGGCGAAGAGGGCGCGCACGCCGAAGCCCTCGGCCTCGAGGGCGCGGGCGAGGGTTTCGATCGGCTCCGGGTTTCCGGCTTGGACCAGGGCCCGATAGAAGACGATCGCGGCGTTGGGGCCCTTGGCCGTGGCGCTGTCGTGGACGAGGCCCGCGGGCAGGAGCGGGGCCGGCTCCTGCCAGGCGGGGGCGGGGCGGCCGATCCGCTCGGCGACGAAGGCCAGCAGGTTGGCCGCGTTGTCGGCTCCGCCATGGATCAGATACAGCCACAGGCGGCGAAGGTCCTCAGCCGGTATCGTCGACCAGTCGGCGAGGTCCGGATCGGCCCGGTCGTCGCCCGGCAGAAAGGCGATCGGGATGGCGTGCGCGCGGGCGGTGGCAGCGAGGCACTCGACCCCGTAGGACCAATAGGCGCGCCCACCCAGGAGGCGGACGATGACGTAGCGGGCCCGCGCAACGGTCGCCTCGGCGTAGAGGTCGACCGAATAGGGGTGCTGCAGCTTCAGGAGATTGGCGAGGCGCAGCGACGGGGCCGCGTCGCCGAGGCGGCGGTGGCCGGCGGCGAGCACGGCGAGTTCGGTTTCGGCCGCCGAGAGCACGACGATCTCGCCCGGGGTCTGGGCGAGATCGACGGGCTCGGTCGTGTCGGCCTCGACGGCCGCGGCGTTCAGCAGATGCAAGGACGGGCTCCGGTGCGGGTCGCCCCGAGGTTGCCCGTCCGTCGCCGCCCGCCAATGGGCCAAAAGGCGGAGGTGCGGCTCGCCGCGTCTCTGATCAGGCGTGCGGGAAGAGTTGCCGGATGTGCTCCGGCAGCAGGTGCCGGACGTCCTCGATCTCGCCGCCCTCCAGATGGCGGGCGAGCACGGCGAACACGGCCCGGCTCGCCTCCTCGGCGTTCATCGGCGGGATCTGGCCGATGTTGTCCTGCACCTTGTCGAGGAACTCCTCGCGCGTGCGGAACCGCTCGGGCTTGTCGGTCGGCCGGTAGGACTCCCAGAAGATCCCGCGGATCAGCAGCGGCAGTTGCGCACTGACGTGAAACGCCTCCTCGATCGAGAGGCGGTCGCGAAGGGCGAACAGGACGGCCCGCAAGGCATGGTAGGCGCGCTGCTTGTCGGGGCCGATGCCGTCGTGCGCGCCGACCTCGTTGAGCCAGATGTTGGCCGTCTGCACCGTGCGATCGAACACTTCGAGACCACTCGCGCTCATGATGTCTCCTCGCAAGAACGTGGATCCGTTGACAACCACGTGCGGACAACGGTGCCACCCGCTGCGGGGTTCCGGCCGATGCGCACGCCGCTCGGCCTCGCCCGAAACGACGACGGCTCAGGGACGGAGCACGCCTTGGATCTGGCTGCGCCTCAGATAGCGTTCGGCGAGGGCGAACATGGTGTCGGCCGCGATCCGCCGGCTACGCTCGACCATGTCGAACGCCGCGTCCATCGTCCGGCAGAACTCCTGCTGCAGCAGATCCTCGGTCTCGATGTGCCTGCGCAGCGCATCGAGGTCGACGCGGCGCTTGTGGAAATGCTGGCAGCCCAGGACGAACGCGGGCTCGCCGTTGGCGTCCGGAATGGCGCGCATGATCAAGAAGTTATCGAAAGGCTCGCCGGTTTTGGTGTAGTTGGCGATGGCGCAGACCACCTCCTTGTGGGCCTGCAACAGTTCGCCGATGTGGCGACGGACCATCTGGTCGGTGTCCGGGCCCTGGAGGAAGCGGCAATTGCGGCCGACGATTTCGTCCCGCCGGTAGCCCGACTGCCTCGAGAAGGCCTCGTTGACGTAGACGAGCGGCTGATCCTTCGCCGTGGCGTCGGCGATGCTGACGGGGATCGAGGCCCGGTCGGCGAGGGCGAGCAGTCGAGCGGGGGCGTCGCGCACGGTCGTTCTCCTTGGCCCGGGTCCCGCGA
>JBMCMJ010000055.1:0-12877 GCA_048615135.1 Pseudomonadota bacterium | reverse complement strand
CCGCGAACGCCCGGCTCCGACCCGCTGGCCCGCTGGAAGCGTCGCCTCAGCCCTCGGCCAGCGCCCGGAGTTCGTCGTGCAGTGCCGCGGGGATGGTGATGCCGCTCGACGGCGTCTGGTTGCGGGCACGGTAGCGGCGGTCGCCCGGCAGCCGCACGCCGTCGAGACCGGCCAAGCGCTCCAGCCAGCCGTCGCTGTGCGCCAGCCAGTCCGGATCGCCGAACCGGCTCGGATCCAGCGCCAGCAGGAACTCGCCGCCGCGGGCGGGGCCGCCGTCCTCGACATCCAGCCGGCCGGCCTCGTCGCTGAACCGTTCGCCGAGCAGCCCGGCAGAGAGCAGCTCCACCATGGTCATGATCGCCGAGCCCTTGTAGGCGCCGAATGGCAGCTGCACGCCGCCCGAAAGGATCGCGTTCGGATCGGTCGTCGGCTCGCCCGCCGCATCCAGCCCCGCGCCGAGCGGCACCGTGTGGCCGTCGCGCGCCGCCACCTGGATCTCGCCCCGCGCCATGGCCGAGGTCGCCATGTCGAACACGTAGGGCGGCTTGTCGCCGCGCGGCCAGGCGAAGGCCACGGGATTGGTGCCGAAAAAGGCCTGGCGGGCACCGGCCGGAGCCACCACCGGCTTGTAGGCGGTGCAGGCGAGGCCGACGAGCCCGGCCGTCGCCAGCTTCTCCACCTCCGGCCAGAGCGCCGCGAAGTGGTAGGTGCGCACGAGACCCATCGCCGCCACGCCCTGTTCCTTCGCCGCCTCGATCAGCGGTTCGCGGCCGATCTCGAGGGCGAGCGGCGCGAAGCCCTCGTCGCCGTCGACGCGGACGACCGAGGGAGCGATCCGCTCGGCGCACGGCCGGGCCCTGCCGTTGACCTTGCCGCTCCTGAGCGAGGCGACGTAGCCCGGCACGCGGAAGAGCCCGTGGGAAACCGAACGGTCCCGCTCGGCGGTGGTCACGGTCCGGGTGACGGCGGCGGCATTCGCCTCGTCGGCACCGTTGGCCAGAAGGCAGCGCCGGCAGAGGTCCTCGACCTCGGCGAGGGTGAGCCGCACGCTCACGCGCGGAGCCCCCAGAACGAGGCATCCCCGATGCGCTCGGCCACCCGGTCCGCGGCCAACTCCAACAGCCGCTCGCCCTTCTCGGCCGACGCCGCGCGCGGATCGCCGAGCGTCCCCGACGGCGTCT
This sequence comes from Pseudomonadota bacterium, assembly GCA_048615135.1. Taxonomy (GTDB): domain Bacteria; phylum Pseudomonadota; class Alphaproteobacteria; order Geminicoccales; family Geminicoccaceae; genus RECO01. The sequence goes on along the minus strand of JBMCMJ010000055.1, from coordinate 11,696 downwards.
TGTCGGCGAAGCTCACCCAGCGATAGCTCGCCTCCTCCCGGCCCTCCGGTTGGTCGCGGGCGTCGGGGCAGGCGGCCTCGGCGAAGCGGTCCGTGTCGACCAGGTCGGGGCGCAGCGCCAACACCATCGACGTCTCGGCCTCGCAGGCGTGGCGGATGCTGCGCTGCGTCTCGAGCAGCGGGTTCATCACGTCGGCCGCGAGTTCCCAGTAGGTGGCCGCGACCAGCCGGACGTCGGGGAGCCGCCGGGTCAGTTCCTCGACGACGACTTTCAGCGCCGCGACGTTGCCGCCGTGGCCGTTCAACAGCAGCACCCGCTCGAAGCCGTGGCGGCGAAGCGAGCCGACGACGCCGCCGAGCAGCGCCAGGAACGCCGGAAAGTCGAGGGTGAGCGTGGCCCCCAGTGCCATGTGGTGCTCGCTGAGCCCGGACCAGACGCAGGGAGTGACCAGGGTCGGCGTCGGGGCGCGCTCGGCGGCGCGGACCGCGACCGTCTCGGCGAGCAGGCTGTCGCAAAAGGTCGGCAGGTGCGGCCCGTGCTGCTCGATCGAGGCGACGGGGACGATCACCGCGGCCTTCGCCGCCGCAAGCTCGCGCAACTCCGGCGCCCGCAAGTCGCCCCACCGCACCGATCGCCGCATCGTCGTCCCCCCTGCTGGTCGAACGGAGCCTAGCACGGCTCGCGGGCCGAGAAAGGCTGCGCTAGGCTCCGGGTTCGATGGTTCCGGAGGCCGGATGAACGCGCCGCTCACCGTCCGCACGCTCGAAGGCGAGGCCCTGACGGACGCCCTGGAGGGCCTCGCGCGCCTAAGGCTGACCGTCTTTCGCGAGTGGCCCTATCTCTATGCCGGTACGGCCGACTACGAGCGGTGGTATCTGGAGCGCTTCGCCGCCGCCCCCGATGCGGTGATCGTCGCGGCGTTCGCGGGTGACGCGCTCGTCGGGGCTGCGACCGCGGCCCCGCTCGCGCACGAGCACGACGCCTTCAAGGCTCCGTTCGAGGCCAACGGCTATGCGGTCGAGCAGATCTTCTACTTCGCCGAATCGGTGCTGCTGCCCGACTGGCGAGGGCGCGGCCTCGGCCACCGCTTCTTCGACCTCAGGGAGGATCACGCCCGCGCGTCGGGCTTCCGGCTCGCGACCTTCTGCGCCGTCGTCCGACCGGACGACCACCCGCTGCAGCCCGAGGGCTATCGCCCGCTCGATCCCTTCTGGCGAAACCGCGGCTACGCGCCGGTCGAGGGCCTCGTCACGACGTTTTCGTGGCGGGACCTCGACCGCGACGCGGAGACCGAAAAGCCGATGCAGTTCTGGCTGAAACGGCTTACTGACTGAGCAGCTGCGTGCCCGGCGTCATCATCCAGGCGGCGACGTCCGCCGGGTCGGCCACCCCGATGCCGTCGGTGAGATCGCCCGCCTCGTGCTCGGTGTTGGGCAGGAAGATGGCGCAGACCTCGACGGTCGAGCCGTTCTCCATCAGCCGGCCGAGCAGTTGTTTGGCCGTCACGCCCCGTGGGGCCACATCCGGCGCGTCGTAGTCGGCAAGCGCCAATTCGCCCCCGGCACCGCAGAGCAGCACCCGCACCTCGGCCCCCTGGTCGAGCGCCTGATTGGCGAGCACCAGCGGCATCGCCTGCTCCTGCAGGCCGGCCCCGGTCACCGTCACGAACAACCGCTCGGCGGCCAGCGCCGGACCGGCGACGCCGACCGCCAGGATCCCGGCGGCGAACATCCGTATCCACGTCGTCATGTCGCAGGCTCCTCAGAATTCGATGTCGTCGAAACCGCCGTCCAGCTCACCGTCGCCGGCAGCGTCGCCCGAAAGCTCGCCCGCCTCGGCCGAGCCGTCGGAGAACATGCCGGTCAACATGTTGGCCAGCAACACGCCGCCGGCGACGCCCATGGCCGTCTGCGCGGCGCCGGCGAGAAACCCACCGCCCGCTTGCGGCCGCGGACGGGCCCAGGGGCTGCGGAAGGCGCTCGCCTCGGCCGGTGCCGCCGCATGGGTCTGCTCCAGTTCGGCGATCCGGGCCTGGGCCTGCTCGAGCGCGCGCTCCTGGGCCACCACCGTCTGCGCCATGTAGTAGGCGGCACCCGGCTGGCGGCGCAGGCACTGCTCGATGAACTGCTCGGCCTCGGCATCGCGCGGCGGCGCGTTCCGGCCGAAGCCGTCGAGCCGCTGGAACAGCCCCTCGATCGCCGCCTTGTCGTTCTGGTCCATCACTCGCCCTTCCCTTTATGCTCGCCGCCAGCAGGTGTGGTGCCGCAGCGCCCTCGGCAAGTCCTTCGTTCAGGGTCGCGGTTCTGCCCGCCCGCGATCCTCCTGCCCAGAGGGTGCTTCCCCCGACGGCCGCCGTCGCCTATCGACGCGGCCATGCAGGCCCTTCACATCCTCCACGACGTGTTCGGCTTCCACGACTTCCGCCCCGGCCAGGCGGAGGTCGTGGAGAGCCTGATCGACGGCACCGACGTCCTCGCCGTGATGCCCACGGGTGCCGGCAAAAGCCTCTGTTATCAGGTGCCGGCCCTGGTCCGCCCCGGCCTGTCGATCGTCTGCTCGCCGCTCATCGCCCTGATGGACAACCAGGTCGGCCAACTCCGAGCCCTCGGCGTCGCCGCCGGCGCCATCCATTCCGGCCAGCCGCGCGAAGCCAGCGTCGCCGTGTGGCGCGAGGCGCAGGCGGGCCGGCTCAAGCTCCTCTACATCAGCCCCGAGCGGCTGATGACCGAGCGGATGCTGCAGGCGCTCGCGCGCTTCGACCTTGCCCTGTTCGTCGTCGACGAGGCGCATTGCGTCAGCCAATGGGGCCACGACTTCCGCCCGGACTACCGCCAGCTCGGCGCCTTCAGGAGCCGCTTTCCGAACGTCACCGTCGGCGCCTTCACCGCCACCGCCGACCGGCTGACCCAGGAGGACGTCCGCGCCCAGCTGCTCGGCGAGGGCGGGCGGGTGTTCGTGGCCGGCTTCGACCGGCCCAACATCGCCCTGTCCGTGGCCGAGAAGGACCAGCCGCACGTCCAGCTGCAGGCGCTGCTGCAGCGCCACGAGGGGGCTTCGGGCATCGTCTACCGGCTGTCGCGCAAGAGCGTGGAGGAGACGGCCGACTGGCTGAACGGGCAGGGACGGCGGGCCGCCGCCTACCATGCCGGCCTCGATCCGCGGCTGCGTGCCGAGGTACTCGACCGCTTCCTGACCGAGCCGGGGCTCGTGGTCGTCGCCACCATCGCCTTCGGCATGGGCATCGACAAGCCGGACGTGCGCTTCGTGGCCCATCTCGACCTGCCGGCCAACCTCGAGAGCTACTACCAGGAGATCGGCCGGGCCGGACGCGACGGCCAGCCGGCCGAAGCGTTGTTGCTGCACGGCTTCGACGACATCCGCCGCCGCCGGCTGATGATCGACGACGGCCAGGGCACCGACGCACGCAAACAGGTCGAGCACCGAAGGCTCGATGCGCTCCTCGCCTTCACCGAGGCGACCGACTGCCGCAAGCGCGCCCTGCTGCGTTATTTCGGCGAGGAAACGGCGCCGTGCGGCAGCTGCGATCTTTGTCTCGATCCGCCCAGGCTCTCGCCGGCCTCGGACCTGTTCCGCCTCGTCGCCGAGGCCATCCGCCTGACCGGCGGCCAGTTCGGCCCGGCGCACCTGCTCGACGTGCTGGTCGGGGCCGACACCGAGAAGGTTCGCCGCCTCGGCCACCAGCGGCTCGCCGTGCACGGCGCCGGCAAGGCGCACGACCGGCGGCTCTGGCGCTCGCTGTTCCGCCAGCTTTACGCGGCCGGGGCGCTTGCCGTCGACATCGCCGGCCACGGCGCCTTGCGCCTGACGGAACGGGGAGAGGCGATCGTCCGCGGCGAGGAGGAGATCGCGCTGCGCCTCGAGGTGCGCCGACCCAAGCGCGCGGCGCTCGCCACGGCCGCCGTCCCCAACGACGTCGATCCGGAGCTGTTGCGGGCGCTCAAGGCGCGCCGGCTGGAACTCGCCAAGGCCCAGGGCGTGCCGGCCTACGTGGTGTTCACCGACGCCACCCTGCTCGACATGGCGGCACGGCGGCCGCGCTCGCGGGCCGCTTTTGCCGACGTGCAAGGGGTGGGGGCGGCCAAGCTCGAGCGCTATGCCGACGCGTTCTTGGAGGTGCTGGCCGCGACCTGAGCCCGGGTCGCCCGACGGACGAGGGGAGACGAGGCGTGCTGAGAGGCTATCGGTGCGTGGCCGGACGGCTCGAGCGGGTGGAGACGCTGCCGCCGGATTTGCGCGGGCTCGTCTGGCTGGACCTCGTCGATCCCGACCGGGAAGAGGAGCGGCTCGTCGAGCAGGCGCTCGGCATCGACGTGCCCACCCGCGAGGAAATGGCCGAGATCGAGATCACCTCACGGCTCTACCACGAGGATGGTGCTGCCTTCATGACGGCGCTGCTGCCGGCGCACACCGAGGGCGAGCGGCCGATCGCGGCCCCGGTCACCTTCGTCCTCGCGGGCGACCGGCTGGTCACCATCCGCATGCACGAACCGCGCGCGTTTCGCCTATTTCCCTCCCGGGTCGAACGCCTCGAGGTCGACTGCACGGACGGGGAGCGGGTGCTGTTCGGGCTGCTCGAAGCCATCGTCGACCGCTTGGCGGACATTCTGGAAACGGCCGGCGTCGATATCGACGCGCTGTCCGCCCGGGTGTTCCATCAGCCCGAGGGCCCGCCCATGCCGACCGAGGCGCTGCGCGAGACGGTGCGCGCACTGGGTCGCGACGGCGATCTGCTCGCCAAGCTGCACGCGAGCCTCGCCAATCTGGAGCGGCTGCTCGGCTTTCTCGGACAGGTCACGCAGCAGCGCGACACGCCCAAGGAGACCCGCGCTCGGCTGAAGCCTTTGCAACGCGACGTGCACTCGTTGATGGAGCACGTCGCCTTCCTCGATCAGAAAATCGCCTTTCTGCTCGATGCCACGCTCGGCCTCGTCAACATCGAGCAGAACGCGATCATCAAGATCGTCTCCGTCGCCGCCGTCGTCTTTCTGCCACCGACCGTGGTCGCCTCGATCTACGGCATGAACTTCGACCACATGCCGGAACTGCACTGGGCGCTGGGCTATCCCTTTGCCCTGGTCTTGATGGTTGCCTCGGCGGTGCTGCCCTATTGGCTTTTTCGCCGCAAGGGGTGGCTCTGACGGCTGCTGCAGGAGGGGAATTGCGCACTCCCCGCCTTTCACTTAGGTCGAAAGGAAGCCGTCGGCGAAGACGGCGTGGATCAGGGAGTTTTTCGATGCATCGTCGCCAAGCCTTGACCGGCGTGGCCGTGGCCGGTGTCGCCGCTGCCGCCTCGACCTTTCCCAAGCCGGCCCTCGGCCAGGGCCGCCGTCAGCTGCGCATGGCAACCACGTGGCCGAAGAATCTGCCGGGCCAGGGCACCAGCGCCGAGCGCATGGCGCAGAACATCAACAAGTGGTCCGAGGGCAAGCTCACCATGCGCGTCTACGGCGCGGGCGAACTCGTTCCCGCCTTCGAGGCCTACGACGCGGCCAGCTCCGGTGTCGCCGACATGTATCACGGCGCCGACTACTACTGGCAGGGCAAGTCCAAGGCCCTCAACTTCTTCTCGACCGTGCCCTACGGCCTGACCGGCCCCGAGACCAACGCGTGGCTGCTCTCCGGTGGCCAGGAGTTGTGGGACGAGGTGGCGGCCCAGTTCAATCTCAAGTCCTTCGCCGCCTCGAATACCGGGGTGCAGATGGCCGGCTGGTTCAACAAGGAGATCAATTCGGTCGAGGACTTCAACGGCCTGACCATGCGCATGCCCGGGCTCGGCGGCGAGGTGATCAGCCGGCTCGGTGCCACCGCGGTGACGCTGCCGGCGGGCGAGATCTACCAGGCGCTGCAGTCCGGCACGATCGACGCCACCGAGTTCGTTGGCCCGTGGAACGACCTCACCCTCGGCTTCCATCAGGTGGCGCGCTACTACTACTGGCCGGGCATCCACGAGCCGGCGACGGTCGCCTCCTGCGGCATCAATCTCGACCTCTGGAACGACATGTCGGACTGGGAGAAGTCGATCATCGAAGCGGCCGCCCGCTACGAGAACGACATGCTCACCACCGAATTCGACGTGAACAACATCCGCGCCCTCGACCAGTTGATCAACCAGCACGGCGTCCAGCTGAAGCGCCTGCCCGACGACGTGCTGGCGGCGATGCGCGAGGCGTCCGCCGACGTCGTGGCCACCGCCGGCAACGCGGATCCGCTCACCAAGAAGGTCTACGACCACTGGAGCGCCTTCAAGCAGCAGGCCGAGGCGTGGACCGGTCTCGGCATGCAGGGCTTCCTCAACGCCCGCTCCGGCTGATCGGCGCCCGGGGGCGTCCCGGCGGACGCCCCCGCCACCTCTCGTGATCTCCTGGCGGATGGGTGCGGCCGTGCGGCTCCTGCTTCGTTTCTCCGGCTTCGTCGACCAGTTCAGCCATCGCCTCGGCCGTGTGGTCGCGTGGCTCGCGCTTTCGATGGTGCTGGTGCAGTTCCTGGTCGTGATCCTGCGCTACGTGTTCAACACGGGGCAGATCTGGCTACAGGAATCGATCATCTACCAGCACGCGCTCCTGTTCATGCTGGGGGCGAGCTACACCCTGCTGAAGGACGGCCACGTCCGCGTCGACATCTTCTACGCCGGCGCCTCGGTGCGGGCGAAGGCGCTGGTCGACCTCCTGGGCGCCGCCTTCCTGCTGCTGCCGATGACCGGGCTGATCCTCTACGTGTCGCAGCCCTACGTCGCGCGCTCCTGGGCGGTGTTCGAGGGCTCGCGCGAGACGAGCGGCATCCCCGCCGTATTCCTCCTGAAGACGGTCATCCTGGTCTTCGCCGTCATGCTGTTCCTGCAGGGGCTCTCGTTGATGATCCGCTCGTTGGCCGTGCTCGCCGGACACCGCCCGCCGCCCCGGCCGCACGAGGCCGACGAGGCCGGCGACCGGGTGGAGGTCTGAGGCCGTGCTCCTCTCCCCCGAGGTCCTCGCGGGCCTCATGTTCGCGGCCCTCTTCGCCATCCTGCTGACGGGCTTTCCGGTGGCCTTCGCGATCGGCGGCACGGGTCTCGCCTTCGCTCTGATCGGCGCCGCCACCGGTGCCTTCGACCTGATCTACCTGGCGGCCATGCCGCAGCGGATCTTCGGCACGATGACCAACGACGTGCTGCTGGCCGTGCCGCTGTTCGTCTTCATGGGGGTGATGCTCGAGCGCTCGAAGGTGGCCGAGACGCTGCTTCTGTCGATGGGGCGGCTGTTCGGCACGCTGCGGGGCGGCCTCGGCATCTCCGTCACGGTCGTGGGGGCGCTCTTGGCCGCCTCCACCGGCATCGTCGGCGCGACGGTGGTGACCATGGGCCTGTTGTCGCTGCCGACCATGCTGCAGCGGAACTACGACCCCCGGCTCGCCTGCGGCGCGATCTGCGCCGCCGGCACGCTCGGCCAGATCATCCCACCCTCGATCGTGCTCGTCCTGCTCGGCGACGTGATGGCCTCGGCCTACGCCAAGTCGCAGATGGACCGCGGCATCTTCGCCCCCGAAACGGTCTCCGTCGGCGAACTGTTCGCCGGTGCCCTGATCCCCGGCCTGATGCTGGTCGCCCTCTACATCGGCTATCAGATCGCCGTGGCCGTGCTCAACCCCAAGGCGTCGCCGCCGATCCCGATGGAGGAACTGGCGTCGGCCGACGGCCCGCCGGTCTGGAAGGTGCTGCTCGAAGCCCTGCTGCCGCCGGTGCTGTTGATCGTCGCGGTGCTCGGCTCGATCCTGGCCGGCATCGCCACGCCCACCGAAAGTGCCGCCGTCGGCGCCATCGGTGCGACCATGCTGGCGGGGCTCCGGCTCACCGAGCGCAATCCCTGGCCGATCTACCTCGCGGCCCTTGCCCTCGCCGGCCTCCTGCTGCTCGCCGGAGTGTTCGACCTGCGGGTGACGCGCACCACCATCCCGCTCGCCGACCAACTCGCCATCTACGCCGCCTTCGCCCTCTCGGCCGTGCTCGCCTGGGGCATCGCGGTGAGCCTCTGGCGGGCGCACGGGGCGATGGTCCTCGGCTCGGTCGTCCGCAGCACCATGGAGATCGCCTCGGTCGTCTTCCTCATCGTCATCGGCGCCCAGCTCTTTTCGTTGGTGTTCGTCGGGTTCCACGGCGACGACATGGTCCACCGCCTCCTGGAGGACCTGCCCGGCGGCGTGTTCGGCGCCATGATGATCGTCATGGCGGTGATGTTCGTCATGGGCTTCTTCCTCGACTTCATCGAGATCACGCTGATCGTGGTCCCGCTGGTCGCCCCGGTGCTCCTGTCGATGGGCCTCGATCCGGTCTGGCTCGGGGTGATGATCGCGATGAACCTGCAGACCAGCTTCCTCACCCCGCCGTTCGGCTTCGCTCTGTTCTACCTGCGCGGGGTGGCGCCGAAGACCGTCAGGACCACCGACATCTATCGTGGCATCGTGCCGTTCGTCCTGATCCAGCTGCTCGCCTTGGCGATCCTGGCGATGCTGCCGGGGCTCGCCACGTGGCTGCCGGCGCGCATTTTCGGTTGAGGCGTCTCGCCGCGTGACGCAAACCGCCATTCGGCCTATGTGACGGAACAGCACACAGCGGGAGGGTGAGCATGAGCAAGTTCGGCACGGGCCAACCGGTGCGCCGTCTGGAAGACGTGCGCTTCATCACCGGCAAGGGGCGCTACACCGACGACATCAACCTCCAGGGCCAGCTCTACGGCTACGTCGTCCGCTCGCCGATCGCCCACGGCGTAATCATGTCGATCGACATCGACGACGCCCTGAACGCGCCCGGCGTGCAAGCGATCTTCACCGGGGCCGAACTCGAAGACGCCAACGCCAACCGCCTGCCCTGCGTCGTGCCGATCAAGAACCGCGACGGCTCCGACCGCGCCGATCCGGGCCGCCCGGTGCTGGCCACCGACAAGGTGCGCTTCGCCGGCGAGGGCCTCGCCTTCGTCGTCGCCACCAGCCTCGCCGCCGCCAAGGACGCGGCCGAACTCGTGGCCTACGACATCGACGAACTGCCGGCCGTCGCCGAGAGCGTCCAGGCGCTAGTATCCGATGTCGAGGTCCACGAGGGGGTATCCCACAACCGCGTGTTCGACTGGCAGTACGGCGACGACGCCCCCGTCGAGGCCGCCTTCGCCAAAGCCGCCCACGTCACCGAACTCGAGCTGGTCAACAACCGCCTCGTCGCCAACCCGATGGAGACCCGCGCCATCGTCGCCAGTTGGGACAGCGACGAGAGCAAGCTCACCGCCCATGTCTGCTCGCAGGGCGTGTGGGGGATCAAGGACGTGCTCGCCAACCACGTCCTGCACCTGCCGCCCGAGAAGGTGCGCGTGTTGACCGCCGACGTCGGCGGCGGCTTCGGCATGAAAATCTTCTTCTACCCCGAATACGCCATGGCCGCCTTCGCCGCCCGCCGCCTCGGCCAGCCGGTCAAGTGGACCGCCGAACGCGGCGAGGGCTTCCTCGCCGACGCGGGCGGCCGCGACCACGTCACCAAGGCCCTGATGGCGTTCGACCAGGACGGCACCATCCTCGGCATGCGCGTCCACACCATTGCCAACATGGGCGCGCACCTCTCCCACTTCGCGCCCTTCATCCCGACCGGGGCCGCCCTCAAGGTGCTGGTCGGCGTCTACGACGTGAAGTGCGTCACCTACCACGTCGAGGGCGTGTTCACGAACACCGCCCCGATCGACGCCTATCGCGGCGCCGGCCGGCCCGAATCGATCTACTGCATCGAGCGGCTGATCGAGAAGGCGGCCCGCGAGATGCAGATGGACCGCACCGAACTCCGCCGGCGCAACTTCATCCCGACCGAGGCAATGCCCTTCACCACCGCCGTCGGCGAGACCTACGACAGCGGCGCCTTCGCCACCGTCATGGAGCGGTGCATGGACCGGGCCGATTGGCGGGGCTTCGAGGCAAGGCGCAACGCCACCCCCGGCAAGCGCCGCGGCATCGGCATGTGCTACTACATCGAATCCACCATGGGGAACCCGAACGAGAGCGCCGACGTCCGCTTCGAGGACGACGGCACCGTCTCGGTCGCGGTCGGCACCCAGTCGAACGGCCAGGGCCACGAGACCGCCTACGCCCAGGTGCTGAGCGAAAAGCTCGGCATCCCGCTCGAGCAGATCAAGCTGGTGCAGGGCGACAGCGACCGCATCGCCTCGGGCGGCGGCACCGGCGGCTCGCGCTCCCTGACGGCCCAGGGTGTCGCCATCCGCCACGCCTCGGATGCCGTGATCGACAAGGGCAAGCTCTACGCCGCCCAGGAACTGGAAGTCGCCCCGGCCGACATCCGCTTCGAGGACGGCACCTTCTCGGTGGTCGGCACCGACCGCAACGTCGGCATCCTGGAACTCGCCGCCAAGGCCCGGACCATGACCGTCGAGGGCGCCGAGGGCGGGCTGGATGCCGCCGCCACCATCACCCTCGACGCCTGGACCTTCCCCAATGGCTGCCACATCGCCGAGGTCGAGGTCGACGAGGCCACGGGCGTCACCGAGGTCGTCCGCTACACCATCGTCGACGACTTCGGCACCGTGGTGAACCCGATGCTGGTCGCAGGCCAGGTCCACGGCGGCACCGTCCAGGGCATCGGCCAGGCGCTCTACGAGCACACCGTCTACGACGAAACCGGCCAGCTCACCTCCGGCTCGTTCATGGACTACACCATGCCCCGCGCCGACAACGTGCCCCTGTTCGACTTCTCCACCTTCGACGGCGCCCCTTGCCGCAACAACGAAATGGGTGTCAAGGGCTGCGGCGAGGCCGGCTCCGTCGGCTCCTGCGCCGCCGTCATCAACGCCCTGATCGACGCCCTCGCCGACCAGGGCATCACCGCCATCGACATGCCCGCCACCCCCGAAAAAGTCTGGGCCGCCATGCACGGCGACGCGGTCAAGATCGCCGCGGAGTAGGGGAAAGAAGGCAAAGAAGGAAAAAGGAAAAGAGAAGGGGGCTTTTGGCCCCCTTCGACCCCCGAAGGCCGGCTCTGCCGGCCTCTTTTTTTGGTATAGGTTCGGACGTCCAAGCCACTGCTCGATATGTGGCCACCAATCTCGAGGATCTCCGCGTGCCGCCCGGCAATCGGCTGGAAGCCTTGCAAGGCGATCGCGCCGGCCAGTTCTCGATCCGCATCAACGACCAGTATCGTCTATGTTTTCGATGGGAGAACGGCGATGCCTACGCTGTCGAAATCTGCGACGACCATTGAGCCGATCCATCCGGGCGAGGTGCTGCAGCACGAGTTCCTGGAACCGATGGGGCTTAGCGCCAATGAGCTGGCGCGGCGCATCGAGGTGCCGGGCAATCGCATTTCCACAATCGTGGCCCGTAAGCGCGGCGTCACCGGCGATACGGCACTGCGCCTCGCGGCCGCCTTCGGCACCTCGCCCGAGTTCTGGCTCGGTCTGCAACAGCGCTGGGACCTGGAAAAGGCCCGCGATGCCGCACGTTCTATGGACTTCGCACGCTTGCGCGTCGACAAGTAGAACCATTCGGCCCAGAGCCACGGCCACGCGCCCGAGTGCGCGGCGGCGGAAAGGACGACAAGCAGCAGCAGGGGGCTCCTTCGACCCCCAGAGGCCGGCCCCGCCGGCCTCTTTCGATCCCGAGAGGCCGGCCCCGCCGGCCTCTTTTCTTCCGGATGTGCGCCCGCCTCGAAGCCG
>JBMCMJ010000054.1:0-12953 GCA_048615135.1 Pseudomonadota bacterium | reverse complement strand
GCCACCGGCGAAGCGGGCGACGGGACTCGAACCCGCAACATTCAGCTTGGGAAGCGGAAGCTCAGTGCATCGACACGTGAGGAGACAGGCACGACCTCATCGACGTGCTGCACGTCGATCCGCGTGAATCTGTGCGGATCGTGCGACGTGGGCGGTGGATGAGAGCGGTCGTGATGATCGTGCAGACGGCGAGGCGGGCGCAGCGTGCCGATAACAGTGCAAGACAGTCACGCACGGGTCCTTCCCGAGGGGTACGCACGGAGACCCCAAAGGGAACAGCCGCGCCCACCCTTTGATTCGTCCGCGGACGCATGAACACATCGACACCACCTGGCGGCGACGATCACGATCGTCGCGACCGCGATCTGCAGAAAAAGCTCGAGGCCTCCAAAAAGGCGCGAGACATCGGTGCCATACCCGAGGTCGAGGACCTCGAGCGGCGGACCGCCTGCAGCCACAGCTTCCAGCTGTTCTGCGAGACCTACTTCTCCGACGCGTTCCACCTGGACTGGTCCGAGGATCACCTCCGGGTGCTCAGCAAGATCGAGTCGGTGCTGTTGGAGGGCGGGCTGTTCGCGTTTGGTATGCCGCGCGGCTCGGGCAAGTCCACGCTGTGCCGGGCGGCCGTGCTGTTCGCGATGCTGTACGGCCTGCACCGCTACGTCGTGTTGATCGCCGCGTCGGGCGACCTGGCCCAGAAACTCCTCCGCGGGGTGAAGCGGGTGCTGATGGCCAACCCGCGGCTCGGTGCCGACTTCCCCGAGGCGTGCTACCCGCTCCGCAAGCTCGAAAACAACGCCCGCAAGCAGGTCGGCCAGCTGTGCCAGGGCGAGCCGACCTACATCACGTGGGCGGATGACGAGCTGATCTTCCCCACGCTCGGGCAGGACCAGCTGCCCGAATCGCTGCAGCACCTCGAGGCGTCGCCGTCGTGCGGGTCGATCATCTCCGTCGCGGGCCTCGACAGCGCGATGCGAGGACAGCAGCACACGCTGATGGACGGCACGGTCATCCGTCCGTCGCTGTTCCTGGGAGACGACCCGCAAACCCGCAAGTCGGCCGGCTCCCTGGTACTGACGCGGCAACGGCTCGACATCCTCTACGGCGACGTGCTCGGCATGGCTGGCCCCACGCGGAAGATCTCCGGCTTTGTGCCTTGCACGAAAATCTACGAGGGCGACCTCGCAGACCAGCTGCTCGATCCCAAGCTCTCGCCCGAGTGGCAGGGGGAGTGCACAAAGATGGTCTACCAATTCCCCAAGGACGAAGCGTTGTGGGATCAGTACGCCGAGCTCCGGGCCCAGGGACTGCGAGAAGGAGACGGCGGCGCCCGGGCGACGGCCTTCTACGCACAGCATCGCAAGCAGATGGACAACGGGGCGAAGGTCGCCTGGGCGGCGAGGTATGACGCCGACGAGATCTCGGCGGTGCAGCACGCGATGAACCTGAAACTCCGCAACGAGGAGGCCTTCTTTGCGGAGTACCAAAACGAACCGGTAAGCCAGGCGGAAGAAACAATCGTCGTCACGGCCGACTCGATGATGGAGCGCGTCAACGGCCGGAAAAAAAGCGAGGTGCCCAAGGCCTCCGCGTACGTCAGCGCCTACATCGACGTGCAGGACAAGGTGCTTTTCTACCTCGTCGCCGCCTGGCAGGCCGATTTCACCGGCAGCGTGATCGAGTATGGGACCTACCCGGACCAGAAGCGGCGTCACTTCACGCTGCGCGAGGCGAAGCGGACGCTGAAGCGGACCTACCAGGGCGCGGGGACCGAAGGCGCGATTCACGCCGGCCTGCTCGATCTCGGCAAGCAGCTGCTCAGTCGAGATTGGCCCGTGGCTGGCTCGCAGCAGTCCATGCGGATCGAGCGGCTGCTGGTCGACGCGGGTTATCTGCCGGGCGTCGTCGCCGACGCCTGCCGACAACTCGGCGGCGTGGCCATGCCGGCGAAGGGCAAGGGGATCACCGCCTCGATGCGGCCCATGGCCGCCTACCAACGCCGGCCGGGCGAGCGGCACGGTCATCACTGGTACGTTCCCAACGTCTCGCGCACGGCGGAAGTGCGGCACGTTCTGATCGACACCAACTACTGGAAGACGCACGTCCACCGCTCGCTCGGCCGGGCGGAAGGCGATCCGGGAGCGCTGACGCTCTACGGCAAGTCGCCCACCACCCACCGGATGCTCGCCGAGCACGTGTGCCTGGCGGAGACGTGCGTGCAGACCGAGGGCCAGGGACGGGTGCTCTACGAGTTTTCCGCGAAGCCGGCCAAGCCGGACAACCACCTGTTCGACTGCCTGACGGGAGCCGCGGCCGCGGCGTCGATGCTCGGGGCCGGCGCCGAGACCTTCGCCGCCGCAACACCGCGGCGTGAGCGGATCAGCCTGAAAAAACTGCAGCAGCAGAAGAAGGGAGCGGCATGAGCGATCGACTGGCCTGCCCGAAATGCGGATGCGCTCACCTGCCGGTGCGGTACACGCGGCATCGAGACGGTTACACCCAGCGCGTGCGGGAGTGCCGACACTGCCAGCGCCGGATCATCACGCGCGAAAAGCTCGCCGGCGTCGTGGCGCGTCGCCTGCAGGCGGCGATTCGTACAGATATGTAACGCCTTGGGCGCGATCGCTCATGATCGGCGATCGCCGCGGCCAACCCCGCCGATAGGAGGGGCGTGGCCGAGAACCTCGACGACCAGATCCGCGAAAACGCCTCGGGACCCTCCGAGTACGCCGTCGACGATCAGACGGTCCGCCAGCACTCGCTGCGCGACCAGATCGAGGCCGATCGCTACCTCGCGAGCAAGGCCGCGGCGAAATCGAAAAAGCTCGGCATTCGTCGGCATCGCGCCAAGCCGCCGGGGGGATGCGGATGCTGAAGCGCATCGCTAACGCCATCACCGCACGTCTTGCGACGACCCCGTCGGCCGCCGCCTCCGGCCGGCGGGTCGTTGCGCGATGGGACGCCGCGCAAACCACGCCGGGCAACGCCAAACACTGGGCGATGGCCGACCATCTCTCGGCCGACGCGGCGACGAGCCCCGACGTGCGGGCGACGCTGCGAGCGAGATCTCGATACGAGGCGGCGAACAACTCCTACGCACGAGGCATCGTGGACACTCTGGCCAACTACGTCGTCGGCACCGGGCCGCGGCTGCAGGTCCTCGACGAGGACGAGGTGACCGCGCGTCGTGTTGAGCGGGCGTTCGCGGCGTGGGCCGAGTCGGTCGACCTCGCCGAGAAGCTGCGCCTGATGCGGGTCGCCCAGGCCGAATCGGGCGAGGTGTTCGGCGTGCTCAACACCAATCCCCGGATCGACGGCGTTCAGCTGGACCTGCGGCTGATCGAAGCGGACCAGGTGACCTCGCCGGCCGCGGCGGTCAGGGTGGATCCGCGGATGGTCGACGGCATCGTTCACGACGACCAGGGCAACCCACGCGCCTACCACGTCCTCAAGCACCACCCGGGCGACGCCCGAGGTGCGGCGGGCCTCGGCGAGTTCGAGGAGCTGCCGGCGGAGCAGGTGCTTCACCTGTATCGCCCGTCTCGCCCGGGCCAGAGCCGCGGCGTGCCCGATCTCACGCCGGCCCTGCCGCTGTTCGCGCTGCTGCGGCGCTACAGCCTCGCCGTCTGCGGGGCGGCGGAACAGGCCGCCCTGGTCGGAGGCGTCATCTACACCGACATGCCCGCCGGCGGCGAAGCCGACGACGTCGAGCCGCTCGAGCAGGTCGAGCTCGAGCGGAACGAGTGGTGGACGATGCCCGCGGGCTATAAGGCGGAGCAGATCCGGGCCGAGCAGCCCACCACGCAGTACGGGGCGTTCCACGACAAGATCCTCAATGAGATCGCCCGCTGCCTGAACATGCCCTTCAACATCGCCGCCGGCAACAGCTCGAACTACAACTACGCCAGCGGTCGCCTGGATCACCAGGCGTTTTTCAAAGCCATCAAGATCGACCAGCAGCGACTTGTACGCGTCGTGCTCAATCCGCTGTTTCGCGCGTGGCTCAGCGAGGCCTCGCTCGTCGAGGATCTGCTGCCGCAGCAGCTCCGCACACCCGAAGCGGCACGCACCGTCGCGCACCAGTGGTTCTGGCCGGGCTTCGAGCACGTCGACCCGGTCAAGGAAGCGCAGGCCCAGGAGAAACGGCTCGCATCCAACACCACGACGCTCGCCGAGGAGTACGCCCGCCAGGGCATGGACTGGGAAGAGCAGCTGATGCAACGCGCTCGCGAGCGGCAGCTGATCCGCCAGCTCGCAATGCAGGACGAGGCAGGTGCGGCCCGACAGCCCGCCGCCCCCGAACCGGACGACGACGACGAGGACATCGACGATGAGTGAGCTCACCCCCGCCCAGATCGCCGCCGTCGCCGGCGTGATCGCGACGAAGGACGCGACCGCCGCACGGGCCGCGCTCGACGAACACTCGAAGCACCACGTCGACGTGCTGCTGTCGCTGCGGGCGATCGTAGAGAAGGGCGAGCCGACTACCGCCAAGCCGACCGCCTCGCTGCTGAGCAAAGCATCGGTCGCGTGGCTGCTGCGTCGCCTGGGCGCCACCCGCGAAACCACGCAAAAGCTCCTCGCCGAGCTTGCCGGCCACGCGCTGGAGTCGGGCGGCAAAATCGGCGACGGCCTGGTCGACGCCGACGACCGGATTTTGCTCGCGATCCACGACCTCGAAAAAGACGTGGTCGCGAAGCTGCCGCCGCAGCATCGCTCGCCGCGGGTCAAGGTCGCCGGCGAAGTCAAAACACTCCGCGAAATCAACGCCGAGGCGGACGATGCTCCGAGCTCGATCCAACTGCTCACGAGCGACTGCCAGATCCAGGCGGCCGATCAGCCTGGCGACGGCACGGCCGGCCCGCCGCGCTTCAACATGGTGGCCTACACCGGCGGGCCGATGAAGCTCCGCGGCTGGGCGCATCCGGTCGTCGTCGACCTGCAGGGTCTCAACGTCCAGGCGCAGAGCCGGCCCGTGCGGTTCAACCACGACAGCAATCGCGGCGTCGGCCACACCGACCGCATCGCGATTGAAGGCAGCGGCGGCGAAGCTCGCCTGGTCGCCTCCGGGCTCATTTCGCGCCAGACGACCGAGGCGCACGAGGTCATCGCCGCGGCCCGGGCGGGCTTTCCCTGGCAGGCGTCGATCGGCGCCGCGGCCGAGCGGGTCGAGTTCGTTCGGCAGGGAGCCAGCGTCAACGTCAACGGCCGTGCCATCACAGGGCCGGCCTACATCGCTCGCCAGGCGTCGCTGGGCGAGATCTCGGTCGTCGATCTCGGCGGCGACCAGGGCACGTCCACCTCGATCGCGGCGACGCATCACAACCACACCACGTCCACCAACGGAGACAGCATCATGACTTTTGAACAGTGGCTGCAGGCCAAGGGCTTCGACATCAACAACCTCAGCGACACCCAAAAAGCGACGCTGCAGGCCGCGTACGATGCCGAGCAAAATACGCAGGACACCGGCGACCAGGACGGATCCAGCGGCAGGAACGCCGCCGACGGATCCCACGGGTCGCACCAGGTCAACGCCGGCGACGCGAACCTCGATACCGTGCTCAGTGACGCCCAGCGCGAGGCGCGGCGCAGGCAGCAGATCGGCCAGGCCACGCAGCGGATCCTCGCCGAGCGGCCCGAGATGCACGACCAGATCGGCCGGCTCGCCCAGGGCGCCATCGAGGCGAACTGGGACGCGCAGCGGTACGAGCTCGAGCTGCTCCGCCTCGGCCGCGGCAGCAACGGCTTTGTCCGGCGCGATCAGACCCGCGACGGACGCGTGATCGAGGCCGCGCTCTGCATCGCCGGCGGCCTCGACCAGCCCGAAGAGCACTTCCCCGATCAGACCCTCGAGGCCGCGGATCGCCAGTTCGGCCGAGGCCTCGGCCTGGGCGAGGTCCTGCTCATGCACGCCCACGCCAACGGCTACCGCGGCCACGGCACGAGCAACCTCCGCGGTCTGCTGCAGGCCGCTTTCGCGGACGGCGAGGTTCAGGCCGCCGGGTACTCGACGATCTCGCTCAGCGGGATCCTGAGCAACACGGCCAACAAGTTCCTCCGCCAGGGCTTCAACAGCGTCGAGTCCGCCTGGCGCGACGTGTCCGCCCGCCGGTCGGTCCGCGACTTCAAGCAGATCACTTCGTACAGCCTGACCGGCGGCATGAAGTACGAGAAGGTCGGGCCCACCGGCGAGCTCAAGCACGCCGAGGCCGGCGAGCGGAGCTACACGAACCAGGCCGAGACCTACGGCCGCATGTTCGGCCTCACCCGCCAGGACATCATCAACGACGACCTCGGCGCCCTGACGCAGGTGCCCCAACGCCTCGGCCGCGGCGGTGCCATCAAGCTGAACGAGGTGTTCTGGACCGAGTTCCTGGACAACAGCGATTTCTTCGAAGCGGACAACAACAACTACAAGGACGGGGCCACCACGTCCCTCGGCATCGACTCGCTCACCACGGCCGAAGAGGTGTTCTTCGACCAGACGGACCCCGACGGCAATCCCCTGGGCCTCATGCCGGCGATCCTGCTGGTGCCCAACGCCCTCAACGCCCTCGCGGCACAGCTGATGAACTCGACGGAGATCCGCCCGAGCGGCGGCTCGACGAGCTCGACGGCCAAGACGCCGGTCAGCAACCCGCACGCCGGCAAGTTCCGAGCGGTGCGGTCGAGCTACCTCAGCGCCACCGCCCTGAGCGGCAACAGCAACAAGGCGTGGTATCTGCTCGCCGACCCCAACGACATGCCGGTGATCGAGGTCGCGTTCCTGAACGGCCGCGAGCAGCCGGTCGTCGAGTCGGCCGACGCCGACTTCAACACCCTCGGCGTACAGATGCGCGGCTACCACGACTTCGGCGTCAACAAGCAGGAGTATCGCGCCGGCGTGAAGATGAAGGGCGAAGCCTAAAACCCACGCTCCCGGCCGACCCCGGCCCCTTTCAGGGGCGGGGCGGCCGGTTTTTGTAGATCACCGCAACTACCAAGGAGACAGCCATGGCATTCGCAGCCAAGTACCTCGCCGAAGGCGACCGTATCGACTACACCCCAGGTTCGGACGTGGACGCCGGCGACGTGGTGGTGCTCGAATCACTCGTCGGCGTCGCCGTCCGAGACATCGCCGCCAACACCCAGGGCGCCCTCGTCGTGCGGGGGCTGGTGGAGTGCGACATCGAGCTTGCATCCACCAGCCGCGGCACTGTGGTGTATTGGGATGAAAGCGAGAACCGGGCGACCGAGACGGCCACCAACAACACGAAAATGGGCTTCGTGGTCGAGCCCGCCGCCAGCGACGGCGGAACCGGCCGCGTCCTCCTCACCCCGCTCGACTGACCCGCCTCGCGTGACGGAACCAGGCCCGCATGACCGACCTTCTCGCCCAGGGCGAAGCGATGCTCAATCGCGTGCGAAACGCCCACGCGACGCGGGAGGTCACCTACCGGCGCGACGACCGCGAGCGGACGCTGCGGGCGACGGTGGGACGCACGCTGTTCCGACTCGACGACCAGTCCGGCGGCACGATCCGCTATCGCAGCCGGGATTACCTGATCCTCACCGAGGATCTCGCCGAAGCGGGCTTCGGCCGCGAGCCGCGCCGTCACGACCAGGTCATCGACAGCGTGGGCGGAGAGCACCGCGTCTACGAGGTCCTCGGACCCGGCGGCGACGAACCCGACTGGCGCTGGAGCGGCCCCGACGGGAAGGCCGTGCGGATCCACACGAAGTTCTGGAAGGTTGAATCGTGACCGACACCGCGAAAAACATCACGCCGACCCTCGGGCGACGATCGTCCGTTGAGCTCGGACTCGTCCTGACGCTGCTGATCGGCGCGATCGGCGCAACCTCAGCGTACCTCGACGTGCGGCAGCGCCTCGAGTCCATCGAGCAACACACCGTCAATACCTGGACCGCCACGCATCAGCATCTGTGGATCCAGATGGCCGGCGAAAGGATCGATTTCGACAAGCCGCTGCCCACCGTGCACGAAGTGCGCGCGGTCTATCACGACCTGCAGGACAACCCCCGGTGAGTGACCAAATTGCCATCGCCGACGCGGTGATCGCCGAACTGGTGGGCGCCGGCTTCTCCGAGCCGCTGAACCCGCAGCGGCGCTTCCGCCCCGAGTACCGCGTCGAAGAACTCGATGCGCTACGCGCCACGGTCGTGCCGGCGGGGCTGAGCCGCAGCGGCGGCACGCGCGACGGAGCGGAGCGGCAGGTGCGGATCGACGTTGCGCTCCAACAGCGTTTGCCGAGCAACTCCGAGGACTCGGAAACGCGCATCGGTGAGCTCATCACCCTGATCGAGGACGTCGCCGCCCACCTGCACCGACGCCGTTTCGAGTTCCCCGCGTCGATCTGCACCGACGCCGAGCTCGACCCGGTCTACGCCCCCGAGCACCTCGAGATGCACAACGCCTTCACCGGCGTGATCCGCCTGACCTTCCGCCTCCTCAACTTCTGACCCTATGGGAATCCCGCCATGGCAACCCTGACCGTCAACGAATCGAGCCGCTCCGCCGCCGCCATCACACCCGATACGCCCGAGATCGGCGGCGATCAGTTCGCCAACACGGGCTTCGAGCTGCTGCTCGTGCGTCACACCAACGGCGGCGGCTCGTCCGCCACGCTGACCGTGCCGATCCAGAAGCAGATCGACGACGAGGACGTCGCCGACAAGACGATCTCGATCGGGGCCGGCGAAACCCACCTCGTTGGGCCGTTCCCGCGGGAGTTCTACAACGACGCAGATGGCAACGTCCAACTCGAGTGGTCCTCGGTCGACGACCTCGAGGTGATCCTGCTCCGGAAGGCCTGATCGGGCCCCGGACTCGTTCCGCATCCGAACCCGCATCCCCCAGACAAGGAAACCGCATGTCAAATTTCATCCTCGGCATGGACGGCAAGACGTACCACGGCCCCTCCGGGTCCAAGGCCACGGAAGAGATCACCAACATTCGCGACGTCACGCTGCAGCTCGAAGCGGGCGAGGCGGACGTCACCACGCGAGCCAACAGCGGCTGGCGAGCCACCGCCGCCACGCTCCGCGAAGCCACCCTCGAGTTCCAGATGCTGTGGAAGCCGAGCGACGCGGCCTTCTCCGCGATCCGCGACGCGTTTTTGAACAGCGACGAGATCGCTCTGCTCGCGCTCGACCAAACAGACGGCGAGGGCCTCGACGGCGACTTCACCATTACCAGTTTCAGCCGCGGCGAACCGCTCGAGGAGGGCATGACCGTCGACGTGACGGCCAAGCTCTCGAACTTCCGCGAGTGGACCACGCCGGCCTGATCCGTGACCGGATCCACGATCGGCCTGGGTCCGATCGTGATCGACACACCTGTACGGAGATCTGCTTATGAAGCGCAAGCAAGTCCTCATCGTGATCGGCGCGATCGTCCTCGTCTCGGCCGTCATCGCCGGCTGCGCCGGACTCGACCTCGGCGACATCGTGCAATCCCGCACGCCCCCCGACATCCAGCAGCAGACGGGCCTGCCTGCGAAACTGCCGCTCAACGAAGCGCAGGTCCAGTACCAGGCGTGGTACGAGGACGTGCAGCGGGCCGGCACGCAGTGGAAGAACTCCATCGAGCGGTCCGCGGAGATCCGAGCCATGCTCGGCCAGCTCACCATGCAGGGCATGGAGAACCTCGGCCCCACGCTCGCCGGCGTGCCCGTGCTCGGCCCCGCGGTACCGGCCGCTACGGGTCTGCTCGCGTACATCCTCGGCGTCAGCGGCCGCGGGAAAGAAAAGGAAAAGAGCTACAACGCAGGCCTCAAGAAGGGCCAGGAGATGTCCGGCAAACCCCCCGACGCGTAACAAATGGAGATCGGCTTCAACATCGACCGCAAGGCCCGCGGCCTCTTCTTCGATCGACGCCAGGTCATCGACGCCGCCGACAGGGCGACCCGCAGGGTGCTCTCGCGCTTCGGGGCGTTCGTCCGCACGCGGTCGCGATCCTCGATCCGCCGCCGACGCGGATCCGCACCGCCCGGACAGCCGCCGCGGGCGCACAGCGGCGAGATCAAGCAGATCCTCTTCCGCTACGAGCCGGCGGATCAGGGCGTCGTGATCGGGCCGGTGCGGCTCAACAGCGCTCCCACGCCCGGCGGCAAAACCGTACCGGAGCTGCTCGAGTTCGGGGGTCGCGTGCGCCGCGACGGCCGGACCCTCAACTACGAGCCGCGGCCGTTCATGCGGCCGGCCTTCGATAAAGAGCTCGACGAGAAGATGCCCGACCTCTGGCGCGACTCGATCCGCCGCTGAACATTCACCAGGAGCTGTCCGATGCCGCACACCTTCACCGACGCCGCCGATCGCATGTGGACGATCCCGATGACCGTCGGATCCATCCGCCGCGTCGAAAACGCCCTCGGCTACAACCTCGCCAACGCGGCCGAGCCGGCCGAGGAGGGCGAATCGCCACTGCTCACTCGCCTCGCCATCGACCCCGCCCTGCTGGTCGACGTCGTCTACGTCCTGGTCCAGCCGCAGGCCGAAAAGCAGGGCGTCGACGATCTGCAGTTTGGTGAAGCCATCGACGGCGACGCCTACGGCCGGCTGTCGGAGGCCTTCTGGGGCGCCCTCACGGATTTTTTCCTGGGGGTGGGGAGGAGCGACACCGTGCGGGCGATCGAGCGGCAGACGCAGATCCTGAAAGACGCGACACAGAAAGCGGGCGATCGGATCGATCGCCTCGAGATCGACGTCGACGCGGCGCTCGACGCGTCAGCCCGTGGCGCCTCTGCTTTGAAATCGCCGGCCGACTCGGCGTAGACCCCGATCCGCGTACGCTCCGCGAGCTGGCGTGGATGGACGAGGGCAGGTCGCGAGCCGCGTGGGACCACACCTCCGCCATCGTGGCGACGCTCATCAACGTCAACCGCGGCAAAAACACACGCCCGGTGAAGATCAAGGACGTGCACCCCCACGAGCAACGGGCGCCCCTGCCGCTCACCGCCGCCGACGTCCGAAAGATGTTCCGCCCACGCAACTCTCCCCGGAACCCTGACCCCGGAACCCTGACCCCGGAACCGTGACATGCCCCCCAGCGGAAGAGCCATTCGAGCCGGACGCGCATCGGTCGAGCTGTTCGCCGACGACTCGCGTCTCGTGCGCGGCCTGCGGCGGGCCCGGCGCAGGCTGCTGGCCTTCGGCGCCCAGGTCCAGCGGATCGGCCGGCGGATCGCGGCCGTCGGGGCCACCATCGCCGCGGGATTCGGGGCCACCGCCGCGGTGTTCGCGAAGGTCGGAGACAACCTCGACAAGCTCTCTCAGCGGACCGGGGTTTCCGTGGAGAGTCTGAGTCAGCTCGAGTTTGCCGCCGATCAGACGGGATCCAGTCTCAACGACCTCGGCGGCGCCCTGCGGCGGATGAACCGCCGCCTTGGCCGGATCACAGCCGGCCAGGGCAGCTCGACGCAGGTCAACGCGCTCGAAGCGCTCGGGCTCTCCGCCGAGCGGCTCGAGCAGCTGAGCCCCGAGCAGCGGCTGCTGGCGATCGCCGACGCGGTGGCCAACTTCGGCGACCAATCGGAAGCCGCCGGACTGGCCCAACGGGCCTTCGGCGCGCAGGTCGACGCCATTCTGCCCCTGCTGCTCCAGGGCAGCGAGGGCATCCGCGAGCTGATGCGAGAAGCTGACACCCTCGGTTTGACCGTCTCGACCGAGGACGCGGCCGCAGCGGCGGAGCTGTCCGACGCGTTCGGCGAGCTCGTCGCCGTGGTCAAGCGCACCGTCTTCCAGTTGGGCGCAGCGCTTGCCCCCGTGCTGATCGATGCGATCAACCTGTTGTCCGAGGTCGCCGGCAGCGTGCGCCGATGGGTCGAAGAGCAGCGAGGCCTCGTCGTCATCCTGGCTGCGACCGCGGCGGTGGTGACCGTCGTCGGAGGGGTGATCACAGGCATCGGCATTGCCATCGTCGCCGTCGTCGCCGTGATGACCGCCCTGGCCAAGATCGCCGCCGTGGCCGTCATCGCCCTCAAGGCGATCCTGTCGCCGATCGGACTGCTCATCACCGCGCTCGCGGCGTTGGGCGGCGCGATCCTGACCTTCTCCGGCGCCGCCGGCGACGCGATCGCCTGGCTCGGCGAAAAGTTCGGCGAGCTGGGCGATGACGCCGGCACCGCCCTCGACGGGATCCGCGACGCCCTGGCCAACGGCAACATCGAGCAGGCCGCCGAGATCCTCTGGCTCGGCCTCCAAACCGTCTGGGCCCGCGGCACCGCCGCGCTCGGGCAGCTGTGGGGGACCTTCTCCCAGACCTTCCTCCGGATCGCGCTGCGGGCCTTCGACGCGGTGGGATCGTTTTTCGTCGACGCCATCTCCGGCATCCGACTCGCCCTGGTCGATCTGCAGTCCTGGCTCCGGCGGTTCTTCGCCGATCTCGTCAGCCGGTTCCAGACCACGGGCGCGCTCATCCAGAATCTCGCGGTTAAAGCGGGCAACGAGGCGCGGGGTCTGGTGGACGACGACTTCGACGAGGTGGCGGCCAACCGCCGGGCCGACACGCGCCTCGCCGAGCGGGTCCGCGAGAGCGACCGCCAGCTTAGGAGCGCTCAGGGCGACGCCCGATCCGCGAACCGGGCCGACCGTGAGCGTGTGCTCGCGACCCGCGAGCGGTTGCAGGGCCGACTCGACGAGTTCGTGAGCGAGACGATCGCCGGCTCGTTCCAGGCCCAGGAGGACGCCGGCCGGGAAGCCGCGGCGGAGGCGGAGAAGCTGAGACGCGAGCTCGAAGCATCTGTCCGCCAGGCAAAAGAGGAGAGAGACGCGGAGCGCGACGGACTGCCGGGCAGCCGCGATCGCCGTCTCGACCTGGACGCCTTCCGCGACGAGATCCAAAGCGGTGTCGAGGCGGCGAACGCCGGCGCCACCGCCCGCGGCGGGTTCGACGCCCGCACGCTCGCCCTGACCACCGGGCCGCAGCGCGAGGAGCGCGAGACGGCCGAGAA
>JBMCMJ010000053.1:0-13028 GCA_048615135.1 Pseudomonadota bacterium | reverse complement strand
TTAGCGGTGACGGTGAGGGGAGCCGGGGTGACGTCGAGGGTGCCGGGGGCGAAGGTGATCGCGTAGTTGCCCGAGGTCAGCCCGTCCGGTGTGACCGGGTAGGTGCCCGCATCGGCATCGGCCGGCGGCGCGGTGAAGCCGAGCGTCCCGTCGAGAACGCCCGGATCCTGACCGAGGACGAAGCCGTTATAGGTCACAGAAAAGGTCGGGTCGGCTTGGCCGCGGGCGCGGCTCGCGTCGTTCGTGGTGACGGTGAGGTTGGCACGGTCGATCGTCAGCGTGTCGTCGACGCGGCGCAGGAGATAGCCCTGGATGGTGCCCTGGTCGGAGAGGGCCGCCGTCACCATGATCGGATAGCTGCCGGCGTCGGCATCGGCCGCCGCACCGCCGCTGACGGCGCCCGGCGTGCCGCCGAGCACCGCGGCTTCGCTGTCCGCCGGCCGCACGCCGGTGACGCTCACGGTCGGTGTGACGGCCTCGCCGTAGGTCTTGCGCAACGCATCGGCCGCCACCGTCACCGTCGGCTGCTCGCCGTAGACCAGACGATTGCCGGGCAGGCCCGCGAGGCTCGCGGGCGGCGTGGTCGCGAAGGGGCGGCCGTACAGGTCGAACGCGCGCGGGCTGGGCTCGGCGCCGACCATCCCGTCGAAGGTGTCGACGTAGACCAGCCAGCGGGCGGTCGGATCGTCGAGTTCCAGCACGTCGCTGCCCGCGCGGTTGTCGAAGGTCCGGCCGGCGGCGATGACGATCGCATCGCGGTCATCGTCGGCGAGGATGTGGGCGTTGACGCCGAGGCGCACCCGTTCCTCGGAAATCAGGCTGACCGCCCGGGCCTCGATCGGGGCGTCGGCGTCGATCGTGCCGGTGCCACGGGTCAGGACACCGAGCGGCACGCTGGCTTCGAAGCCGCTCGCGGTTCCGTCCCGGCTGGTCGGGCGGAGGTGGAAGTCGGCACCCTCCTCCAACTCGAAGCCCGGCTGCACACTCGCCTCGATCGCGCCGCCGAGGACGACGGTGCCGCTGCCGACGATCGGCCCGTCCCATTCCTGCTCCGGCGCATCCAGCGTCAGCGTCGCGCCGTCCACGGCGGCGATGCGCGCCTCGGACAAGGCCGTGCTGCGGACCCTGAGGCGCTCCGTGGCGGCGACCTCGATGCTGCCGCCCGCGCCGCTCTGCACGCTGGCCGCACCCGTGCCGGCGCTGCCGCGCACGTCGATCCGCGGTGCCTCCAGGCGAACGGCCGTGGCGGTCGAAGCCCCGACCTGTGCCCGCGACCGACTGCCCGCTTCGATGGTGATCCGCTCACGCGCCGTGAGCGCGATCGAACTGCCCGCACCGCCCACCACCTCGGCGAACGTATTCGCTCCCGTACCGCCCTGGATCGCGATCTCGGGGGCCGTCAGGCGCACCGCACCCGTGCCGCCGTAGTCGCCGACGCGGACCCAGGAGGTGTTCGTCCGGCCCAGCACCTCGATCCGCGTGCCGGCCACCACGTCGAGATCGCCCGATCGCGAGAAGATCCGCAGGTTCCGGGCACCGGCGAACGTCTCGCGCCGCAGCAGCACCGAACCCTCCGGCGCTTCGAGACGCAGGTCGCCCATCGCCGTCGAGACGACGATGTTGCGGCTATTGTTCGCTTGCGTTGCGATCAGGTCGCCGGTTCGGGCGAGCAGGGCGATGTCGCCGCTGCCGGTGGCCTCGATACCGGCGTCGACCAGGACGTGGCGGGCGGCATCGACGGTGAAGCTGCCCGTGCCCCGACTTTCCACGGCTTGGTTCAGGAAGACATCCTGATCGGCGCGGAGCGTCAGGCTGCCGTCACCCGTCCATCGCAGCCGGGTGTTGACGGTAATGTCACCGGCCATGGTCGATGCCGGTTGCTCGGTCGAGATCGTGACGTCGGTTCCCGCGTCCAGCGCGGTTTCGAGCGCTCTGCCGTTGATGCGATAGGGCGTGCCGCCCGCCGGCGGGACGAAGTCGCCCGCCGACCCACCGCCCGGGTTGCGGATGATCACGTCGCGGGGGTCGAGCAGCCACTGGCCGCCGGAACCTGCGTTGACGGACGCGGTTTCGCCGACCGCGAGGTTCACCTGCCCGGAGGTCTCGACGAAGCCGCCCTGCGTCACCCCCGAGGCGTCGATCCGCCCGTCCACCACCGTCGTCTCGTCGGCCCAGAGCACGACGCTGCCGCCCGCCTCGCCACGGGCGTCGATCGCGGCGCCCGCCACCATCGTCACCGCCTGCGCGCGGCGCAGCGGCGGGGCGCCGAGGCGGTTGCCGCCGATCCGCACAGTGCCGCCCTGATCCGTGCCGCGGGCGTCGATCCGGGCGGTCGAGTCGAGCCGCACCGTTTCGCCCGTGACCGTGACGGCGCCGCCGTCCGCTGCCCCCGATGCCTCCAGCGTGCCCGCGAGCCGGACCTCGCCCGACCCGCGGCCGACCAACTCGATGGTGCCGCCGCTCGCCTCGGCATCGGCCGCGCGGATCACGCCGCTCGTGTTGATCGCGCCGTCGAGCGTGCGGGCGGCCTCGCCGGCGCTCAGCAGGACGTAGCCGCCGGCCGCGTCGATCGTGCCGGTGTTGACGACATGGCCCGGTCCGTCGCCTTCGACGACGACGCGCGCCAGACCGTCGCCCGCGAGGTCGATCGTGGTCCGCTCGCCCGAGGCGAGCGCGACCGTGCCCTTGCGCGCGA
Source organism: Pseudomonadota bacterium (assembly GCA_048615135.1). Classification (GTDB taxonomy): domain Bacteria; phylum Pseudomonadota; class Alphaproteobacteria; order Geminicoccales; family Geminicoccaceae; genus RECO01. The sequence continues at coordinate 10,333 of JBMCMJ010000053.1, read as the reverse complement.
CCAGCGTGCCGTGATTGGCGACCTCGCTGCCGACCAGCGCCACGAGCCCCGCCTCGGCGACGGTCACGCTGCCCCGATTGACCACCTCGGCGCCGGGCCGCTCGCCGCCGCCGATCGCCAGGTCGCGCCCGGCCTCGAAGGCCGCCGCGTCGACGATCTGGCTGGTGGCGACGAGGCTGCCGACGTCGACCCGCGCCGAGCCCGAAAACAAGACGCCGGCCTGGTTCTGGATGATCACCGAGCCCGGTGCGGAAATCCTGCCGTCGATGGTACTGGGGCCGCCCTCGGTGATGCGGTTGAGCGTAGCGGCATGCGCACCCGGCTGGGCGAAGTCGACGTGGTGGTCGGCGCCGACGTCGAAGCCGCGCCAGTCGATGATCGCCCGATCCGACGTCTGGTGGATGGTCGTGCGGTTACCGGCGGTCGCGATCGCCGCGTTGCCGGCGACGACCTGCCCGCCTCGAGGAACCTGAGCCTCAACTTGTGCGAGAGGATAAATCGAGGCAACGGAGGCCAGCAAGAGGGCTTCGAGATGCCTCCTGATGGTGAAAATCCGCCCGTGATTCGGGGACGACAGGCAATCAGCGAACATGTGTCACGACAGAGCAGGAGAGCCGGCTCCGTCGTTAACACAACCTTAGTGAGAAACAACCTGTCCTTCCGCCGCTCGTCCGGAGGTCGAATGCGCCACAGGACGGGCAACATGGCTACTCGGCGGCGACGCGCCCCCCCTGCATGGCGGCCCACACCACTTCCGGCGTCGCCGGCATGTCGAGCTGGGTGACGCCGAGCGGGGCAAGGGCGTCGAGCAGCGCGTTCATCACCGTTGGCGGCGCCCCGGTGGCACCGGCCTCGCCGCAGCCCTTGGCGCCGAGCGGGTTGGTCTTGGCCGGCACCTCGACGAACTCCACCTGGATCGGCGGCACGGCGTCCGCGCGCGGCATGCAGTAGTCCATGAACGAGCCGGTCAGGAGTTGCCCCTCGCCGTCGAAGATCACGTTCTCGAACAGCGCCTGGCCGATCCCCTGGACCACGCCGCCCTGGATCTGGCCGCGGGTCAGCATCGGATTGACGATGGTGCCGAAGTCGTTGACCGAGACGTAGCGCTCGATGGTGACCACGCCGGTCGCCTCGTCGACCTCGAGTTCGCAGTAGTGCACGCCGTTGGGGAAGGCCGAAGGTGCCCCCTTCACGGTCAGCTCGGCGTCGATCGTATCGGGCAGATCGGCCACGGGGCCACTCTCGCGGGCGATCTTCGCGACCTCGAGCAGCGAGACCCGCCGGTCGGTGCCCACGACCGAAAAGTTGCCGTCCTGGAAGACGAGATCGACCTCGGGCGCCTCCAGCGCGTGCGCCGCCCACTTGCGCGCCTTGGTCTCGACCTCGTCGGCGGCGGCCAAAAGCGCCATCGACGAGTTCATCACCGACCGCGAGCCGCCCGAGCCGCCGCCGGCGATCAAGGCGTCCGAGTCCTTCTGCAGGAGGTCGATCCTGTCGAACGGCAGGCCCAGCCGGTCGACCATGATCTGGGCGAAGGTGCTCCAGTGGCCCTGGCCGTAGTCGGAGGTGCCGGTGATCATCGTGACGCGCCCGTCCGCCTCGAACCGCAGCGACCCCATCTCCTCGACGGCATCGGCGGTCACCTCGAGATAGGCCGCGACGGCGCGGCCGCGCAGCCGGCCGTGCGCAGCGCTCTGCGCCTTGCGCGCCGGATAGCCGTCGGCATCGGCAAGATCGAGGGCGCGGTCGAGCAGCCGCGGGAAGTCGCCGCTGTCGTAGACGAGCGCCGAGGCCGCCTCGAACGGCATCTGTTCGGGGGTGACGAGATTGCGCCGGCGCAGCTCGATCGGGTCGCGGCCGGTCTCGCGCGCCGCCTGCTGGATCAGCCGCTCCATGACGTACACGCCCTCGGGTCGCCCGGCGCCGCGATAGGGGCCGATCGGCACGGTGTGGGTCAGCACGGCCTTGGTCTGCACGCGCATCGCCGGGGTCTTGTAGGGGCCGGGCACGTTCTTGCGGACGTTCAGGCTGTGCATCATCGGGCCGACGAAGCTGACATAGGCGCCCAGATTGGAGACGACATCGACGTCGACCGCGAGGAAGTTGCCCTCGGCATCGAGGGCGAGCGCGCAGTCGAACACGCCCTCGCGCGCCTGGTGATCGGAGAGGAAGCTCTCCGAGCGCTCGTCACGCCAGCGGACCGGGCGGCCCAGCTGCTTCGCCGCGTGCAGGATCGCCGTGTACTCCGGATAGGGCGCGATCTTCATGCCGAACGAGCCGCCGACGTCGTAGGTGATGACCCGCAGCTGCTCGGGCTCGCACTTCAGGATGTCGCGCACGAGATAGCCCTTGAGGCCGAACACGCCCTGGCAGCCGACGTGCAGGGTGTAGTGCCCGCTCGCCGCGTCGAACTCCGCGACCGCGGCGCGCGGCTCCAGCGGCGCGCAGGCGAGGCGGTTCTGCACCAGCCGCACGCGGGTGACGTGGGCGGCCGAGGCGAAGGCGCGCTCCACCCGGTCGGTATCACCGAAGGCGTAGTCGAGGCAGAGATTGCCCGGATAGTCGGCGCTCACCTGCGGTGCACCCGGCTCCAACGCCTCGAACGGATCGACCACCGCGGGCTTGGCCTCGATGTCGACCTCGATCAGCTCGGCCGCGTCCTTGGCCAGCGCGAGGCTGGTGGCGACGACCACCGCCAGCGGCTCGCCGACATGGCGGATCTCGCCCGTGGCGAAGGCGGGGCGCGGCTCGCGGTGCATCGGCGTGCCGTCGTGGTTCTCGAGCGGCAGCCGGCAGGAGACCCCGCCATAGCCGGCCTCGACCAGATCGAAGGCGGTGTAGACGGCGACCACGCCCTCCGCGGCGCGCGCCGCCTCGACGTCGAAGCCCCGGACGGTGCCGGCGGCGACGGTCGAGCGGAGCACGAAGGCATGGAGCTGATCGGGAAAGGCGAGGTCGTCGGTGTAGCAGCCCCGACCGCGGACGAGCTTCGGGTCCTCGTTGCGGGGCACCGATTGCCCGACGCCGAACTTGCCCGACGTCATCAGGCTGGTGTCGATCTCGCTCATCCCCGTCCCCACGATCGGGCGCCGGCCATGAGCCGGCGCGCTTGGTCTCGTCACGCCGAGCCTATATATGAGCCGCGCATCGACGCGGCGAGAGCGAGGGATGCATGGAAGCGATGACGGCACGCGGTGAAGTCGGGGCGATCCCCGAAGCGCTCACCTTCGACGACGTGCTCCTGCTGCCGGCCGCCTCCGAGGTGCTGCCCGCCGAGGCGGACACGGCGACGCGCGTCACCCGCGAGATCGAGCTGCGGATTCCGCTGATCTCGGCGGCGATGGACACGGTGACCGAGAGCGGGCTCGCCATCGCCATGGCGCAGCACGGCGGGCTCGGCGTGATCCACAAGAACCTGACGCCCGAGGCGCAGGCCGACGAGGTCCGCCAGGTCAAGAAGTTCGAGGCGGGCATGGTCGTCAATCCGGTGACGATCGGCCCCGACGCGCCCTTGGAGCGCGCCCTCGCGCTGATGCGCCAGCATGCGATCTCGGGCGTGCCGGTCGTCAGCGAGGACGACACGCTGGTCGGCATCCTCACCAACCGCGACGTCCGCTTCGCCGATGACCCGACCCAGCCGGTCGCCGAACTGATGACCGCCGAGGCCTTGGTCACGGTGCAGGAGGGCGTCGACCGCGAACGCTGCCGCCAGCTCCTCCACCAGCACCGCATCGAAAAGCTGCTGGTGGTCGACGAGCGCTACCGGCTGAAGGGGCTGATCACCGTCAAGGACATCGAAAAGGCCGAGCGCCACCCCCATGCCGCCAAGGACGATCAGGGCCGGCTGCGGGTCGGTGCGGCGATCGGCGTGGGGGCGGCCGGGCTCGCCCGGGCCGAGGCGCTGATCGCCGCCGGCTGCGACGTCCTGGTGGTCGATACCGCCCATGGTCATGCCAAGGGCGTGATCGACACGGTGCGCACGCTGCGCAGCTGGGACAACGCCACCCAGATCGTCGCCGGCAACGTCGCCACGGGCGAGGCCGCACGGGCGCTGATCGAGGCGGGGGTGGATGCCATCAAGGTCGGCATCGGTCCCGGTTCGATCTGCACCACCCGGGTGGTTGCCGGCGTCGGCGTGCCGCAGCTGCATGCCGTCATGAGCGTGAGCCGCGAGGCCCGCGGCACGGGCGTGCCGGTCATCGCCGACGGCGGCATCCGTGCGTCGGGTGATCTGGCGAAGGCGATCGCCGCCGGCGCCGACTGTGCGATGCTCGGCTCGATGTTCGCCGGCACCGACGAGGCGCCGGGCGAGGTGTTCCTCTACGAAGGCCGCTCCTACAAGGCCTATCGCGGCATGGGTTCGATCGGCGCCATGGCCCGCGGCTCGGCCGACCGCTACTTCCAGGCGGAGGTCTCCGAACCGTTGAAGCTGGTGCCCGAGGGCATCGAGGGGCAGGTGCCCTACAAGGGGCCGATCGCCACCATCATCCACCAGCTGGTCGGCGGCCTCAGGGCGGCGATGGGCTACACCGGCAATCCGACCATCGGTGCCATGCAGGAGCGGGCGCGCTTCGTCCGCGTCACCCATGCGGGCGTCATCGAAGGCCACGTCCACGACGTGCGCATCACCCGCGAGGCGCCGAACTACCGCCGCTCCTCGTGAGCCGGCGTTAACACGGGCTCGAGGGTTCCGGGCGAAACTGGACGCCGCCCCGATCGGCGGGGTGCCGTCCGTTCGTCCGAAGGCCCACGATGACCGCCCCGACTGCCAAATCGCCGACGGTGCCCGTGCACCTGCTGGCGCACGCGCTGCGCACGCCGCTCCACGTGCTGGAGGGCAATGCGATGTTGCTCGCCACGGGCGCGGGCGGCGGGCTCGACGAGGTGGGCCGTGCGGTCGTGGCGGACATGCGCGGCGCCGCGCGCAGCCTCACGCGCGTCCTGGCCCTGCTCGACCATGCGGTGGCGGGCCTCCCGCCGCTCGAGACGACGGGAGGCGCCGAGGTCGATCTGCTGCCGCTGCTGGATCGGCTGGGCCGCGCTTTCGGCTGGGCTCCCGCCGGGGATCGGGCCGACGGGCTGCTCGCCGTACCCTGGCCCGGCTTCCCGCCGTTGCTCGAGGCCTCGCTCGCGGCCCTCGACGAGCGCGCCGCCACAGCACTCGCCGTCACGCTCGCCCCCGGTGCGTTGACGCTCGAGGCCACGCCCTTCGTCGCGGGCAGCGGCGACACGGCCCTCGGCCGCTGGCTGGTCGAACGGCTGGCCCCGACCGCCGGGCTGCGCGTGGAACTGGCGCCGGCGGGGCGGGTGACGTGGCTGGGTGCCTTCGCGGCCGATGCGCCGATAGTCCGTCGCTGGCGGCGCTGAACGGCGAAAAATCGCGCGTCGATGGTCGCTTGGGCTGGACTTTCGGTCCCAACGTGTTAGCGTCCGCTACGAAGTACGCGCTGGCAGACGTCTTTCGACGCTTCAGGTTGCGGGTTCGAGCCCCCGAGACGCGCGTACCACCACGATCTCACGACGACCGGTTCCACTGGGGAGCCACTTGGCCGCGGCGCGCATTGGTCTCGTCGCCACCGGCGTGGTGAGACGCACGACAGGGACCCTGCATGTTTCCATATCGACGTGGCAATCAGCGCAAGCGCACCAAGGGCAACCCGCCGCGGCGGGTCAAAGGGGGCAGCGGCCGCCGTCTGCCCGGAACCGCGCGCGAGTTGTTGCCGCTTCTGCAACCGACCACCAAGGCGCTGGCCCAGGTGCTGGCCGGCAACGCGAAGGCGTCCGGGCAGTTCGTGCACGCGCGCAACGTGGTCGAACGGGCGGATCAGCTGATCGCCGAGCAGCAGGTGGAACGGCTGGGTCTGCGCGACCGCGAGGAGTTCCTGGAACAACTCGCCCGGCTCAAGCTCACCGTCAGCGATGCCGAGGAGGAATTCGGCAGCGACCTCGTCGAGGCCAGCGAGGGCGAGGGTGAGGACGAGGAGGACGACGAGGGTCTCGATGCTGCCGCCTACGAAGTCGGCGAGGGCGAAGAGGTCGACGAGGCCGTTTTGGAAGAGCGCCGCCGCGAGGCCGAGGCTCGGGCGCGCGAGGAGGCGGAGGCCCGGGCCCAGGAAGAGGCGCGCGCCGAGGCGGAGCGTCAGGAGCGGCTGCGCCGGGTGGCCCTCGCGCTGATGCAGCCGACCGAGACGCCGGCAACGGCGGAACCCGTGCCGGTCGCTCCCGGCCCGATGCACTTCGAGGAGGCCGACGCCTATATGCGCCGCCAGCCGGCCAAGCGGGCCACCCGTCGGGAACCGGCCGCCGAGACCGGGGGCGAGCGGCCGGCATCGCGGCCCCGCACGACCCGGCCCAAGCTGACCATGCGCGGGGCCGAGCGCGACGATCCGGCTGCCCGGACCGCCGACGAGGGCCTTGCCTCGAAGGGCTGATCGGACCAGAGTCGACGGTGCAGGGCCGGGTTGGTCCGCCCCCCGCTATGCCACGTGCGGCGGGGGCTTGCATGGGGCCAAGGTGTTAGTCACTGTCGAACGATGGCGAACGATCCCACCCGTATCGACGAAGAGACGACCGGCGACGTCGCTACCAAGACGCGTCCCAAGACGCAGCGGCCTTCGCTCTACAAGGTTCTGCTGCTCAACGACGACTACACGCCGATGGAATTCGTCGTCCTGGTTTTGCAGCGGTTCTTCGGCAAATCCGCGGAAGATGCGACGCGCATCATGCTACAGGTCCACCAAAAAGGCGTGGGCGTGTGCGGCATTTACACCTACGAAATTGCCGAGACCAAGGTAACTCAGGTCATCGAGTTCGCGCGGCAGCACCAGCACCCGCTGCAGTGCACGATGGAGAAAGAGTGACGTCGAACCCCCTGTGGCCGGCACGGTCGGCTCGATCGGAGGCTTGAGGAGATGCCGATGCTGTCGAAGAACCTCGAACGGGCGCTCCGCCGGGCCTTGGCATTGGCCAACGCGCGCAGCCACGAGTTCGCCACCATCGAGCACCTGCTGTTGGCCCTGGTCGACGACCAGGACGCCGCCACGGTCCTCAAGGCCTGCGCGGTCGACCTCGACAAGCTCAAGGAAGACCTCACCGAGTTCCTCGACCACGAACTCTCCAGCCTGGTCGTCGAGGGTGCGGTCGATGCCAAGCCGACCGCCGGCTTCCAGCGCGTCATTCAGCGCGCCGCCATCCACGTCCAGTCCTCCGGCCGCAACGAGGTGACCGGCGCCAACGTGCTGGTCGCCATCTTCTCCGAGCGCGAGAGCCACGCCGTCTACTTCCTGCAAGAGCAGAACATGTCGCGGCTCGATGCCGTGAACTACATCAGCCACGGCATCGCCAAGCGGCCGGGCATGGCCGAGGCCCGCCCGGTGCGCGGCGCCGACGCGGCGCCCAAGGCCGAGGAGACCGCGGAGGAGCCGAACGAGCGCGAAGCGCTCGGCGCCTATTGCGTCGACCTCAACAAAAAGGCGCGCGACGGCAAGATCGATGTGCTGATCGGCCGCGACGCCGAGGTCGAGCGCACCATCCAGATCCTCTGTCGCCGCTCCAAGAACAACCCCTTGTTCGTCGGCGATCCGGGCGTCGGCAAGACCGCCATCGCCGAGGGCTTGGCGCTGCGCATCGTCAACGGCGAGGTCCCCGAGGTCCTCAAGAATGCCGTGATCTACTCGCTCGACATGGGAGCACTCCTCGCCGGCACCCGCTATCGCGGCGACTTCGAGGAGCGCCTCAAGGCAGTGCTGGGCGAACTGGAGAACGACGACAACGCCATCCTGTTCATCGACGAGATCCACACCGTGATCGGCGCCGGCGCCACCTCCGGCGGCTCGCTCGATGCGTCCAACCTCTTGAAGCCGGCGCTCGCCAACGGCTCGCTCCGCTGCATCGGCTCGACCACCTACAAGGAATTCCGAACCTACTTCGAAAAGGACCGGGCGCTGGTCCGGCGCTTCCAGAAGATCGACATCAACGAGCCGAGTGCCGACGAGGCCGTGCAGATCCTCCAGGGTCTGAAGCCGAGCTTCGAGGATCACCACGGCGTGACCTACACCCAGGGCGCCCTGCAGTCGGCGGTCGACCTCGCGGTGCGCTACATCCACGACCGCAAGCTGCCCGACAAGGCGATCGACATCATCGACGAGGTGGGCGCCGCCCAGGCGCTCAAGCCCGAGGGACAACGCAAGACCACCATTCAGATCCAGGACATCGAGGAAATCGTCGCCAAGATGGCGCGGGTGCCGGTCAAGAACGTGTCGGCCCGTGACAAGGAAGCGCTCCGCACCCTCGAGAGCGACCTCAAGGCCGGCGTATTCGGCCAGGATCGGGCGATCGACGCGCTCGCCTCGGCGATCAAGCTCAGCCGCGCAGGGTTGCGCGACGAGCAGAAGCCGATCGGCTGCTACCTGTTCTCCGGCCCCACCGGCGTCGGCAAGACCGAGGTCGCCCGCCAACTCGCCAAGGTGATGGGCATCGAACTCGTGCGCTTCGACATGTCCGAATACATGGAGCGCCACGCCGTTTCGCGGCTGATCGGGGCGCCTCCCGGCTATGTCGGTTTCGACCAGGGCGGTCTTCTGACCGACAGCATCGACCAGCATCCGCACGCCGTCCTGCTGCTCGACGAAATCGAGAAAGCCCATCCGGAAGTCTTCAACATCCTCCTGCAGGTGATGGACTACGGCAAACTCACCGACAACAACGGCAAGACGGTCGACTTCCGCAACGTCGTCCTGATCATGACGACCAATGCCGGTGCTGCCGACATGAGCAAGCCGGCAATCGGCTTCATGCGCGACAGCCGGGAGGGCGAGGATACCGACGCGATCAACCGCCTGTTCACGCCGGAGTTCCGCAATCGCCTGGACGCGGTCATCCCGTTCTCGGCCCTCACGCCCGAGATCGTGGTTCACGTGGTCGACAAGTTCGTCCGCGAACTGTCGGCGCAACTGGCCGACAAGCGCGTCGCGATCGATATCGACGAGGAGGCGCGCCTCTGGCTCGCCGAGCGCGGCTACGAGCCCCTGTTCGGCGCCCGGCCGCTCGCCCGGCTCATCCAGGAGAAGATCAAGCGCCCGCTCGCCGATCAGCTCCTGTTCGGCGACCTCGCCAAGGGCGGTCGGGTGCTCGTCACGGTCAAGGAGGGCGAACTGCACTTCGTCATCACGCCGGGCGGCGGGCCCTCGCTGCTCTCGCCGCCGGAGGACGGCGAGGCGGAAGGCGACGAGGGCGACGTCGCCCCGCCGATCCCGGAGCCCGCCTGACAACGGAACGAAGGGAAAGCCAAGGGGGCTTTTGGCCCCCTTGGAAACCCCCGGCAGCCGCTCGCGCGGCTGCTTTTTTTATTGAGTGGCGGCGGCGCAGCCGACGCCCGGGGGTCCAGGGGGCCAAAAGCCCCCTGGAGTCTTTCTATCGGCGGCCTTGCAGCGCGCCGCCGATCGCCGCGTCCATTGAGAGCCTGCCGGGGCCGAGCACGATCACCGCGAACAGGGTCGCGGCCCACCACATGTGCGCGTTGAGCCAGGCGTCCGGAAAGACGAACAGCTGGATGACGGCCGTCATCGCCAGGAGGCCGAGCGCGGAAAGCCGGGTGGCGAGGCCCAGCACGAGGAGGACCGGCAGGACGTGCTCGGCGAGCGCCGTGAGGTGCGCCGTGAGCAGCGGGAACGGCATGCCGAACTCGTGCTCGAACAGGAACGGCTGGCTCGGCTGCAGGGCGAAGGGGTTCCAGCCCTCCACCTTGGTCCGTCCCGAGCGCCAGAACACCACCGCCACCGGCAGCCGCAGCACGAGCAGCGCCAGGGGCGTCAGCCACAAGGTCATGAGTGCGTAGACACCGTCGACCCGATGGTAGCTTTCCAGCAGACTCGGGCGCTGCGGGCGATCATCGACCAGTGTGGTCATGGGGTCGTCTCCGTCGTTTCGGGGAAGGGGACGAGCAACGCACCGCCCCGCAACAAGGGCTGCCAGCCGACGATTTCCTCGAAGCCGGGATCGAGGACACGGGCGCGCTTGCAAGCAATGTCGGCCGACTCCCCGCCCAGGATCAGGGAGGCGAAGGTTCCAACGGCCGGGTCCAGTGGCTGGACAATCACATCGTCCGCCGGACGCGTGACCAGGGCGTGTTCCGCAACGGCGGCGATCGTGGTCCGGCCGTTGGCTGCGCGGATCGAAACGATCGGGTGCGCCGAGGCGACCAGGCGCGCCGCCGGGTGCGCGGCGATCCGCCAGCCGGTTCGATCGGCCGCGACGAGGCCGGCCACGTCCAGCGGTACCGCATCGGCGGCGTGCTGCGCCTCCAGGACGGCGCGCTCCAGTCGGGCGACGTCGG
>JBMCMJ010000052.1:0-13163 GCA_048615135.1 Pseudomonadota bacterium | reverse complement strand
CGTTACCTCGTTGACCCTCATTCGCGGTCGCGGCCCCGCCAGGCGGCCTGGTCGGTGACGCCGGCCTCGATCTTCGGATGGGGCCGCGGCGGCAGGGAGGACACAACCGCCCCGGCGGACCCGACCGTCGGTCGGCGCCGCCGGTCTCGACGCCTCAGCCCCCGCTGGGGCTAGCGATGTCGCCGATCGCGCGGACACGCACGCGCAACGCGTTGCCCGGGAGATAAGCAAGCGGCATGTCCTCGATGTCGACGATGCGCACGGCGTCGGGAGCCGCCCCGGCGTCGACGGCCGCGGCGGTTGCCAATCGGACAGCCTCCGCCACGGCATCGTCCCGAGAGAGATCGCGAAAGATCCGATCGACCTCGCCGGAAACCTGGGCGATGGCGGCTCCTACCGCGTTGGCACAGTCGCCATGCGGCACCTGCACGATCTGCTGCACGCCTTCGAGGCGGTCCGGGACGAGAAAGGATCCCCCGCCCACCGCGATCAGCGTCACCTCGCCAGCCTCGGTCTTCATCCGGTCGATCGATTCGGCAAGCATGAGAGCGATCTCGTCGCGAACCGCCCGGACACGGTCCGGCGACAGTTCCTCGACCCGTGCGCGGTCGCCGAGATGCAACAACCCCGACGCCACGCCGATGTCGGTCGCGGTCAGCCGTTCGCCACCGAACACGCGCGCTTCGCGGGTGAGGCGATAGCCGACCGACAGTGGCCCGACCTTGGCCGTCGCCAAGTCCACGTGGCTGCCGCCGCCGAGCCCGATCGAGAGCAGATCCGGCATGCGAAAGAGCGTTCTTACGCCGCCGATCCGAACGACGGTGTTGGCTTCGCGCGGGAAGCCGTGCCGGAGTTCGCCGACATCCGTGGTCGTGCCGCCGACGTCGACCACCATCGCGTCATCGATTCCGGAGAGATACGCCGCGCCGCGCATCGAGTTGGTGGCTCCCGACGCGAAGGCGTAGACCGGAAACCGCGCCGCCATCGCGGCATCGGCGACCGTGCCGTCGTTCTGGGTGATGAAGAGCGGGGCGGAGATGCCGGAGCCTTCGAGGGCGTGGGTGAAGGCGCGGATCGTCGCCCCCGCCAGTCGGGTGACCGCGGCATTCATCAGCGCCACGTTCTCGCGCTCGAGCAGGCCGATGCGGCCGAGATCGGACGACAGGGTGATCGACGCGTCCGGCAGCACTTCGGCGACGATCGACCGCGCCTCCTCTTCGTGACGGGCATCGAGCGGCGAGAAGGCGGCGGTGATGGCCACGGCCTCCAGCCCGCGTTCCGCCATCTCCTCGGCCGCACGCCGGACGCCCGCCCGGTCGAGGGGCATGAACATGCGGCCGTCGTAGTCGTGACCGCCCTCGACCATCCACACGCCCCCATTGGCGATCGCGGCGAGGTCCTCCGGCCAATCGCAGAAGGGCGGCAGCGAGGCGGATGCGGGCAGTGCCAAGCGTAGGGCACCCACCTTCGTCAGGTCGCGGCGCTGGACCACCGCGTTGATGAAGTGCGTGGTGCCGATCATCACCGCGTCCACGCTCGTCGTGTCCAGGACGCCGGTTGCCCGGAGCTTCGCCAGCGCATCCAGGATGCCGTCCGTCGGATCCTCGGTCGTGGGGGTCTTGACGGCGGCGATCACGCCGCCCTCGGCGAGCAGGACGGCATCCGTATTGGTCCCGCCCACGTCGATTCCGATCCGGCGCATCAGGCGAACACCGACTTGAAGGGAACGTCGTAACCGAAGGCGCCGGGTCCCACGTGCTCCAGGCCCTTGGGCGTGAGGAAGACGTCGGGTGGCGGCAGCGCCACGATCGTGACCCGCTGGCCGTAGCGCACCGTCTCGGTGCCGACCGCCTCGCCCGCGACACTGTCGAGGACGCAGATCAGGTCGGGCGACATGGCGATGGGCGCACCGTCCCGCCAGGCGATGATCCACTCGTTCTGGAAATCGAGCACGAGCCTGCTGCCGCGGTCGTCATCGAGCCCTTCGACCGTGGCCTTGCCGCGGAGGAAACCTTCGGTCGTCCGACGGGCGACGTCGACGATCTTGCCGCGGAAGAGGACCTTGCCGGGTTCCACCGCGAGCAGGGCCTCGATCGGGTCGCCATGAACGCGCTGGGCCTCGCGGACGGCTTCACCGATGCGGATGGCCTTGGTCGTCGTGTGCGGGATGCCCCAGCGTTTGACCTCGGCCCCGGTCCGCGGCGCCTTGCAGGTCGAGGCGATCGAACCGTATTCGGTGCAGATCTTGCGGGACACCCGTTCCATCCACTTCCAGGTCGGCACCTTTTCGACGATCGACTCGACGCCGCGGCAGTCGACCGTGGTGAGCGGGTAGGGCCGGAGATCGCCGACGGCGACGCTGGTCATCTGCGCCTCCGGATAGGCGCGCCCCATGGTGTCGGCATCGACCACCGGACGGCCGAGATGGGCCGCCGCCATCAAGGGTTGGATCGCGTTCCCGCCGCCGATTTCCAGCGCCATGATCGCGCGGAAGCGCTTGCCCAGATGCTCCTCCATCAGCGCGACGGCGCGGGCGATGGTTCGGCTGTCGGTCAGGCGTTCCTGGCCGACGAGGGGAGCGCCCATGTTGGAGACGATGGCGACGAGGTCGTCGTCCTCCAGCTCCTCCGGCGGCAGGAGGCTCACGCGATGCCCCTCCGCATAGAGCCGCCGCATGTTGAGCAGCCCGAGATAGGGGCTGCCGCCGCCGCCCGTGCCGAGGATCCAGGCGCCGACCGCGAGGGCCTCGATGTCGGCCGCAGTCAGTTCCCGCGGTCCAGTCACGGCAGCATCTCCCGCAGCACGGCCGCCATGGTGGTGATGGCGAGCAGGGTGGGCGCGCCTGTGATCTCGCGGACGATGCGGCGGGTCGGTTCCGTGTAGCCCATGCAGTCGAGGCAAACGAGGTCGGGTCGTTCCGCGCGCAGCCGATTGGCCGCTTCGGCGATGGTCGCGGGGGCGGCGGTCGGGGTCAGATGGTGCGCCACCACCTCGACGCCCGAGCGTTGCCACTTCGCCACCAGGGGGCCGCATTGCTCGGCGAGGGGGACCAGCAGGGCGATGCGGCCGGCAGGCACGAGACCTTGGGCGAGACCGGCGAGCACGCGCGACGGAAAGACCACGCCGGCATCGCCCGGGATCGGCGGAAAGGCTCCGGTGCAGTTGAAGACGAGGGCATCGGCGCCGTCGTCGCGTAGACGCTGGAGCGTGATCGCCGCCCGCGCCGTGACGACCCGCTTGGCGATCGTGACCTCGGCACCGTCGGGCAGCCGGGTGTAGAGCGCATCGGCATCGCTCTCGGGGCTGATCTCGTCGATGTTGCGGCGGTCCAGGTCGTCGAGGCACCCGCGCATGACGATCCGCGTGCCCGGTCCCAGCATCCGGGCGTAGGTAGCCGCAATGTCGGACCGGGGCGCCTGACCGATGACGGCGATGCCGAGGGTGGTCATGGCCGGGTCTCCAGAAGAACGCCGTCGCCGGGCTGCCACGTCACGCCGATCGGCATTCCCACCGGGCGGATCGTGTCGTTGCCGCGGTGGCTCTCCTCGACCAGCAGGCGCCGCCCGTCGTCCGTGGCCACGTGGTAGCGGACGATGCCACCCAGAAAACTGGCTTCGACGACGCGGCCGCTGAGCAGACCTTCCTCGGTGGTCACGACCTTCACCTTCTCGGGGCGAATGGCGAGTGTGGCCGGCCCACCGGGACCGTCGGGGGCGGGCAGGGGGCGACCATCTTCGAGGACGAAGCGCCCGCCGTCGATGCGCCCCTCGAACAGGTCGATCTCACCGATGAATTCGGCGACGAAGCGGGTTCGCGGCCGGTCGTAGATTTCAGCCGGCGTTCCGACCTGCTCGATCCGGCCGTCGTTCATGACGGCGATGCGGTCGGACATTGCCAGAGCCTCCTCCTGGTCGTGGGTGACGAACACGAGGGTGGGACCCAGGGCGTGTTGGAGTTCCTTCAGTTCCACCTGCATCGCCTGGCGGAGTTTGCGGTCGAGCGCGCCGAGCGGCTCGTCGCAGAGCAGCACGGGCGGACGGATCACGAGGGAGCGGGCGAGGGCGACGCGTTGCTGCTGACCGCCCGAGAGTTGGCTCGGCCGGCGATCCTCGTAGCCGTCGAGCTTGACCTGACGCAAGGCTTGGCGCACCCGTTCGTCGATCTCGGCCGCACCCACGCCCCGCATCCTGAGCCCGAAGGCCACGTTCTCGGCCACCGTCCGGTGTGGCAACAGCGCGTAGGACTGGAAAACCATCCCCATGTCGCGCTGGTGCACGGGCACGTCGGTCACGTCCCGCTCGCCGATCCGGATGCGGCCGCGGTCCGGTCTCTCGAAGCCCGCGATCATTCGCAATGTCGTCGTCTTGCCGCAACCGGACGGGCCGAGCAGCGAAAAGAATTCTCCGGGCCGGATGTCGAGCAGCAGGTCGTCGACGGCGACCACGTTGCCGGCGAAGGTCTTGGTAACCCGGTCGAGGTGAATGGCCGCCGAGCGGCGAGTGGTGGCGGAGGTCGCGTCCATGGGCTCCAGCGCAAACAGGGCCGAACCGGCCGCCCCGCAGGCGGCCGGCCGGAGGTTCAGCCGCGCAGAATGCGCATGACCTGGGTGTCGATGCGGTCCTTGTTGGCGTTGTACCACTTCCAGTCGGGCTGGATGAGCTGCGCCACTTTTTCCTCCGTCGTGAAAAGACGCTCCTGATAGCGTTCGTCGAGCGTCACGTTTCGGTTGGCCGGCGAATACCAGACCGCCTCGGCGAGTTTTTTCTGCACGTCCGGTCGGAGCATGTAGTCGATATAGGCGTAGGCGAGGTCTTTCACCTGCGAGCCCTTGGTGACGTTGAGCACCTGCTCGAGGGCCAGCACGCCTTCCTCGGGTGCCGCGAAGTCGATCGGCTGGTTCTGGCCGTCGTAGCGGAAGATGCCGCTGTCGTGGATGACGCCCATGACGATCTCGCCCGAAAGCAGGGCCTGTTCCATCTGGCCGGTGAAGTCGACCAGCTTGATCGGCTTCAACTGCTCCAAGGCGGCATAGGCGGCGTCCAGATCCTGCAGGCCCGTTCCGTAGATTTGACCCAGCATCATCAGATGTGCCTGGCCCAGGCTGTTGACCGGGATCTGGTAGCCGCCGCGGCGGCCGGCGAGCGTCGGGTCCGCCAGATCCTTCCACGAGGTCGGTGGCGTCAGCCCCTGATCGGTGCGGTAGCCGAGGCCGATGGCGCTGGTGAAGATCGTCACGCCGGCGATCTTGTCGGAGGTCGCATAGGGATAGGTGTCGGCAACGTTCGGCACTTGGTCCGCGGTGATGCGCTCCTCGACGAGCCCGAACTCGACGGCCCGCCACTGCTCGTTCGAGTTGGCGTGCAGCACGTCGTAGACCGGATTGTTGCGCGGGCTGGCCTGCAGCTTGGGCAGGAACGGGAAGGCCTGATCGACCTCGACCGTGCAGCCGTGCTCCTGCTCGAAGGCCGGCAGTACCTCGTCGAGCATGATCTCGCCCCACTTGCCCCCCCAGGTGGTGATCTTGAGGGTGGGCGTCTGCGCGCGCAGGACGGCCGGAGCCGCGACGATGCCGGCGGTGGCGGCGGCGGTACCGAGAAGCCGGCGGCGACTGAAGCGGAAGGTCGTGGTCATGGACGGTCTCCCAGGTTCGTTACGTTCACAGTCTCACGGTAGCCCGCAGCCCGATCACGCGCTCGAGGATCAAGACGACCCCCAGCGCCAGTGCGATCGAGACCATGGATGCGGCGGCGATCGCCCCGTCGAGATCGAAGCGCATGTAGTTGAAGAGCACGATCGGCAGGGTCTCGGTGCCCGGCGCCACCAGGAACAGTGAGATCGGGAACTGGTCGAACGAGACGATGAAGGCGAAGATGCCCCCGGCGATGACGCCGGGGCGGATGAGGGGCAGGGTCACCTCGAAGAAGACCCGGCGGGGTCCCGCACCGTGCACCGCGGCGGCTTCCTCGATCGATCGGTCGAAATCGGCGAGGACGGCGAGAGTGGTGCGGATGACGTAGGGAATCGCCACGATCGTGTGGCCGATGACCAGCCCCCAGACGGGGCGGCCGATGCCGATGGCCAAGAAGACCTGAAAGAGGGCGAGGCCCGTGAGGATCGCGGGCAGCATCAAGGGCGCCAGAAAGAACGCGGTGAGAAACGACCGTCCCGGCAGATTGCCGCGGGAGATCGCTAGCGCCGCCCCCGCACCCAGCGTCGTCGACAGAATGACGACCGCTGCGGCGATCGCGAGGCTCAGGCCCAACCCGTTCATGAACGCGGCCGTCGTGAAGAACTTGCCGAACCACTCGAGCGTGAAGCCAACCGGCGGGAACTGGATGTACGGGGTCGGATTCACGGCGAAGACCGCGACGATGACCAACGGCAACAGCAAGAACGCGAGGACCATCGCGTTGAAGCCCAGATAGAGCCGCCGGCCGAGGCTCGTGCGCATCAACGGACCTCCCGCCGCGCCGCACGAGCGAGGATGTGATTGTAGAAGACGATGAGGACCAAGGCGACGCTCAGCAGCAGCAGCCCGAGGGTGCCCGCGAAGGCCGGATTGAAGCTCGCCGTTACCTGGGAATAGATCATCATCGGTAGGGTGAGCACGTCGGTCCCGCCCAGAAGATAGGGCGTGACGTAGGAACTGATCGTCAGGGCGAAGACGAGCAGCGAGCCCGCCAGGATCCCCGGCATGCTCAGCGGCAACGTGACCTCGACGAAGGTCCGGATCGGTGATGCGCCGTGCACACGGGCCGCTTCCTCGATCCGCTCGTCGATGCGACCGATCACGCCGACGAGCGTCAGCACCATGAACGGCACGAAGATGTGCACGAGTGCCACGGTCACGCCGAACTCGTTGTACATCAATCGCAGCGGCTGCTCGATCAGGCCCAGATCGATCAGGGTCGCGTTGATGACGCCACGATCCGAGAGAATCGTGATCCAGGCGAAAGTCCGCACGACGATGCCGGTCAGCATCGGTGTCAGCACGGCCATCAGCAGCAACGCGTGGGTCAGCCGCGAGCGCACCCGCGCCATCATGTGGGCAAGCGGATAGCCGATCAGCAGCGCCACGATCGTGGTCACGAGGCCGATGCGCAGCGTGGCGAGGAGGCTCTCCCAGTAGAGGGTGTCCTCGAACAGGCGCGCCCAGTGGAGCGTGGTGAAGGTGACGCCGCTCTGCTGCAACGGATTGCCGGTGAGCACGCTGAACAGGGCCATAACGCCGAACGGCAGCACGAAGAAAAGCACGAACAGCAGGAGCGCCGGGGCCACCAGCCACGTGACCGCCGTCGACCGGCGGCCCCGCTTCGGCGCGACCGCCCGTTCCCGCGTCTCCGGCAACGCGCCCGCAGCCATCTCAGGCGCCCGTCCGTTGCGCATCGAAAGGACGCAGATCGCCCGACATGCAACCCAACTCTTCCACGTCCGAGAGGAGCGGGGTCGCGAGAGCCCGGCGCTCCACGGGCGTGACGTGTGAGGCGGAGAACGCGACGGCATTGCCACGGCGATCGGCGATCGCCACGAGACCAGCGAAGACTGCGTCGACGGCTTCGTCGTCCCTTCGCCGACGAATGCGCCTCGAAACAGGGTCCACGTCTCCCGGCGCACGCTCCGCAGGTGGCGGGGGGAGGGGTGTCGAGCGGCGTCGGATTTCGTCGTCCCACAAGCGTGCACAAAGACTGGGCACGGTCCGGGTTGCCGTGGCGGGCGGCAGGAGGCCAGGCAGCGAGCGAGTGCCCAGCCGGCTTCTAATGGCCATCACGTCCTGGCCCCTGAGCACGGAGACACCGACGGTCCGGCCGGTGCGACGGGCCGACTCTTCGATGCGCCACTCGGCCGCCTCGAGCAACGGCTGTCACCGCGACAAGACCGGGCGCCCTCGGACGCCGAAAGGCTCGGCCGGTAGCGCTGCGTTTCGGGATCTGGCGACAATCAGCCGGCCCTCTGCTTCTGCTGGAGCACCCGCCATACGGTGCTCCGGGGGATACCGTGCGGTGCGCCAGTTCCATCACCCCCGCACCCTTTCGGTAACGAGCCAAGATTCCCACGATCCTCGCGGCATGGTCGAGGATGGCCACGCAGCCGACGCGCCTCCGACATGGGAGGTGATCCAGCCAGATGGGAGATGCGTCGACGTTTCTGCACCTGTCAACCTGACGTGCAATCCGCGGCTCGCCAGGATCGAGGCGGATGGCGCCCATCCTCGCCGCGCTTCGCTCGGTGATCGAGGGAGTTGGGGCTTTTCGGAAGACGTGGGCGGCGCTGCCGAACAGGGCGGATCGCTGTCGCACAGCGTCGCGTGAAACCGGTCGGTTGCGCTCTGCTGCCGGACTCGGATCGGCAAGCGATTTGTTGCGGTCGCGCGTTGCTGTCGTCGACACGCGGCCGTTACGTCTCGCTCGCGCGTGCGCGCCGGTGCGGAGCGAAGCGGCGCCTCCCGAAGGCACATTGCTGCGGCTTCGGCGTGACGATCTTCAACCCGTGGACGCTGATCCGGCTGGTCCGGTCGATTACGGCGCCGGAGAGGGCTGGAGTGGAGGACGGTCATTCGAGACGGCGAGTGAACAGCCAGGCGGAGACGCTCAGCGTGACGCCCGCAATGAGCACCAGGGGCACGACCGAGTGAAGCACCTCGACGAGCGGGAGATCCTTGAGGAACAAGCCCTTCGCGAGCACCAGAAAGTGGCGCAGCGGGTTGGCGAGGGTGCCCGTCTGCAGCCATTCGGGCATGTTCTCGATCGGGGCGGCGAAGCCCGAGAGGAGCACGGCCGGGGCCATGAACAGAAACGAGCCCAAGAATGCCTGTTGCTGCGTCTGCGCGAGGGCGGAGATGAACAGGCCCACGCCGATCACGGCGGCGAGATAGACCACGAGCGAGAGGTAGAGCAAGACGAGCGAGCCGCGCAACGGCACGCCGAAGACGAACACGGCGGCCAGGACGAAGAGCGTCGCGTGGCCCAGACCGATCAGGAGCGGCGGCACGGTCTTGCCGATCAGGATCTCGTGCGTCCGCAGCGGCGAGACCAGGAGCTGGTCGAAGGTGCCGAGCTCCCGTTCGCGGGCGACGGACTGGCCCGTCACGATGAGCCCGACCAGCATGGTCAGGGTGCCGACGAGGCTCGGCACGGTGAACCAGCGATAGACGAGATTGGGGTTGAACCACGCCCGCTCGACGACCGCCCCCTCGCCCGCGATCGTCGCCCCCCGGGCGAGCGCGATCTCGGCGCCGAGGTCCGTGGCGATGACCTCCAGATAGCCGAGGACGATCTGTGCCGCGTTGGAGCGGCGGCCGTCGAGGATGACCTGGATCCGCGCCGGGCGGCCGGCGGCGACGTCGGCGGAAAAGGTCGGGCCGAAATGCAGGACCGCGACGGCCTCGCGACGGTCGATCACCTTTGCGATCTCGGCCTCGGCGCGGAGCGGGAAAATCGTGGAGAAGGCCGTCGCACCGTCCAGCCGCTGGACGAACTCGCCACTCCAGGCACCGCCGTCGCGGTCGAGCACGCCGACGGTGACGTTGGTGACGTCCAGCGTGGCCGCGTAGCTGAACAACACGAGCTGGACGAGCGGCGGCACGATCAGCGCGAAGCGCGAGCGCCGGTCGCGGAAGACCGCGAGGATCTCCTTCACGATCAGTGCCCGGATGCGGCCGCCCATGTCAGTCGAGCCGTTTGCGGGTGAGGGTGAGCGCGAGCCCCAGGAACACCGCCCCGATCGCCAGCATCGCCGCCATGTTGCGCCACAGCAGCGGCCAGACGTCGCCGGCCAGGAAGATCGTCTGCAGGCTCGGGATCAGGTAGCGCGCCGGGATCGCGTAGGTGACGTACTGGATGACCACGGGCATGCTCTCGATCTCGAAGACGAAGCCGGAGAGCAGGAAGGCCGGCAGAAAGGCCGAGAGCAGAGCGAACTGCGAGGCAACGAACTGGTTCTTGGCGGCCGCAGAGATCAACAGGCCCTGGCCGAGCGCCGGGACGAGAAACACCGTCGAGACCAGGGCGAGCGCAAAGATCGAGCCGCGCAGCGGGACCTGGAAGAGAAACACCGCGAGCAGGGTGCAGATCGCCATCGAGGCCATCGCCAGCACGTAGTAGGGGATCAGCTTGCCCAGCAGCAGATCGACGGTGCCGATGGGCGTGGCAAAAAGCGCCTCCATCGTGCCGCGTTCCCATTCCCGGGCGACCACCAGCGCCGTCAGCAGCGTGCCGATCAGCGTCATGATCACGCCGATCGAGCCGGGCACGAGAAAGTTGCGGCTGCGCAGCTCCGGATTGAACCAGAAGCGCGGCTCCAGCTCCACGGGTGGCGGCGCGGTGCCGAGCTCCTGTGCCCGCCACGTGCGGTAGACGCCGCGGCTGTAGTTGTGCACGAACCGCGCCGTGTTCGGCTCGCTGCCGTCGGCGATCACCTGGATGCGCGCGCGGTCCGCATCCTGCGCCCAGCGCTGGCCGAACTCGGCGGGGATGACGACCAGCCCCCGCAATCGCTCGGCCAAGAGGTCGTCCGCCACCGCCCGGCGGTCGGCCACGCGGGTCACCTCGAAATAGCGCGACGCCTCGAAGGCGGCGGCGAGCCGCTCGGCGGCCGCCCCCGGCCTCTCGACGACCAGGCCGATGCGCACGGTGTTGGCATCGAGCGACAGCCCGAAGCCGAAAAGGAACAAGAGGATCAGCGGCATCGCCACCGCGATCAGCAGGCTCGAGGGGTCGCGCACGATCTGCACCGCTTCCTTGCGGACCAGCGCCCGCAGCCGCCGCAGCCGCGGGCTCATCCGCCCTCCCCCGAGGCCTCGACGAGATGGATGAACGCGTCTTCGAGGGAGGGCTCGGGCCTCTCGTCGGTCGCCGCGCGCGCCTTGAGTTCGTCCGGCGAGCCCGTGGCAATGATCCGGCCGCGAAAGATCAGCGCGATCCGGTCGCAGTACTCGGCCTCGTCCATGAAGTGAGTGGTCACGAGAACGCCCACCCCGCGCTCCACCAGTGCGTTGATGTGCGACCAGAAATCCCGCCGGGTCAGCGGGTCGACGCCGGAGGTCGGCTCGTCGAGGAACAGCGCGTCGGGCTCGTGCAGGACCGCGCAGGCAAGCGCCAACCGCTTCTTGAAACCGAGCGGCAGGTCCTTCGCCGAACTGCGCAGGCGACCGCCGAGGTCGAAGGTCTCGACCAGGAGCCCGACCCGCTCGCGCCGCCGCCGTCCGTCGAGGCCGTAGACGCCCGCGAAGAAGTCGAGGTTCTGCTTGGCGCTGAGATCACCGTAGAGCGAGAACGTCTGGGCCATGTAGCCGAGCCGTCCGCGCGCCTCGGCGGCGGACCGCAACAGATCGATCCCGGCGACCCGGCCCTCCCCCGCGCTCGGCTTCGCGAGGCCGCAGAGCATCTTGAAGGTTGTCGACTTGCCGGCCCCGTTCGGGCCCAACAGGCCGAAGATCTCCCCCGGCCGGATGCTGAAGTCCATGTCCTCGGCTGCGGTGAAGTCGCCGAACCGCTTGGTGAGCCCCCGCGCCTCGATCACCGCCTCGCGCTCGAACCGCCGCTCGTCGGCCTCGCCGCCGAGCGGCGACCGCCCCGTGGCGCTTCCGCCCAGCCGGGCGACGAACGCGTCCTCGAAACGGGGCTCGACCGCCTCGCTCTCCCCGCCGCAGCCCTCGATCCAGGCCTCGACCGCATCCTCCTCGCCTTCGGCCACGACCAGCCGGAGCGAGCGTCCCTGGAGCGTGCCGTCGAGCACGTCGTCGCGGTCGATGGCTTCCGCGAGGCGCCGCCGTCGCTCCTCCTCGAACCCCCCAACGAGCCGCACCCGGCCCGCCACCTCCTCAGTCAGCTCGTCCGGCGGGCCGGCGAAGAGCAGGCGGCCCCGGTCCAGCAGCAACACCTCGTCGCATTTCTCGGCCTCGTCGAGATAGGCCGTGGCCCAGACGACGGCGACCCCGTCCTCGCGCAGCGCTTCGGCCATGCCCCAGAGCTCGCGCCGCGACATCGGATCGACGCCGACGCTCGGCTCGTCGAGCAGCAACAGGCGCGGGCGGCTGATCAGCGCGCAGGCGAGGCCGAGCTTCTGCTTCATGCCGCCCGACAGCTTGCCCGCGAGCCGCCCGGTGAATGCGGCAAGGTCGGTGAAGTCGAGCAGCCGCTGGTAGGTCGCCTCGCGCTCGTCGGCCACAAGACCGCGCAGATCGGCGTAGAGATCGAGATTCTCCCTGACCGACAGCTCTTCGTAGAGCCCGAAGCTCTGCGGCATGTAGCCGAGGCCGGCATGCACCGCGGCGGCGTCGGCGACGGGATCGTGACCGAGCACGGTGAGTTCCCCCGCGTCGGGCAGCAAGAGACCCGCCACCAAGCGTAGGAGCGTGGTCTTGCCGGCGCCATCCGGGCCGACCAGGCCCGTGATCCGCCCATCGGCGATCTCGGCGGTCAGCGCGTCCAGGGCGGTCGTCTCGCCGAAGCGCCGCGTCAGCGCCTCGAAGCGGACGACCGGCGCCGTCACTCCGGCACCTCCGGAACGCGCACGGTCACCGGCATCCCCTGGCGCAGCCCCTCGGCGTCCTCGACGACGACATGGAAGCGGTAGACGAGATCGGTGCGCAACTCCGGCGTCTGCACGGTCCGCGGGGTAAACTCGGCGGTCGGCGAGACGAACCCGATCCGCCCCGAATAGGGGGTGTCGGGGCGGCTGTCGCTGACCACCTCGACCCTTTGGCCCGGGGCAATGCGGCCGAGATCCGGCTCGTCCACGTAGGCACGGATACGGACGGGCTCGACCAGCGCCAGGGTGTAGACGGGCGCACCGGCGTCGACGATCGCCCCGGGCTCGCGAATCCGCGTGCGGATGATCCCGGCATCCGGGGCCCGCAGTTCGGTATCGGCGAGCGCGGTCTCGGCTTGCTGCGCCGAGGCTTCGGCAGCGGCCAACTCGGCGGTGGCGAGCACCTTCTCTTCCACCCGCGGCCCGGCGAGGGCCAGATCGAAGCGAGCCTGGGCCGCCCGAACGCGCGCCTCCGCCTCGTCGACGGCGGCCTTCGCGTCGTCGTAGGCGCTTTGCGAAAGCGCCCGCCGCTCGACCAGTTCCGCGGTGCGGACGAACTCGCGCCGCGCGAGGACGAGCGCTGCCTCGAACTGCGCCAGCTCCGCCCGTGCCCGTTCGATCTCCTGTGGACGGGA
>JBMCMJ010000051.1:0-13199 GCA_048615135.1 Pseudomonadota bacterium | reverse complement strand
CCGCCGCCGCGGCGAGCAGGGCGCTGCTGGCCGCCGGCTCGTTGAGCAGGGCGGTCTCGGCGCGGCCGGCGAGTAGCAGTTGCGCCGCCTCGACGGCGCTGCCGGCATAGTCGATGGCGACCGCGTCCTCCAGGCCCGTGCGGCGCAGCAGCCAGCGTAGCGACACGTCGGGCAGGTCGTTCTTGAAGTAGAGCTGCACGCGGCGGCCGCGCAGATCGGCGAGGCCGCGAACCGCGTCGCTCCGGCTCACCACCCACATCGGCCCCGCCTGGAGGACGTTGACGAGGTGCACCGGCAGGCCGCGCACGTGCAGGTTGGCGGCGACGTTGGTGGGGAGGGTGAAGGCGTCGGCGCGACCGGCGAGGATGGCCGCCCGCAACGCGTCGGGGCTGCGCCAGAGCGCCAGGTCGAGGCCGAGCGCGCCGTCTTGGACCGCCCGGGCCACCAGCACCGACGACGTGCTCGGAGCCAACAGGAGACGTGCGCGCTCGGCCTCGGCCCTCGCCGGCCGCAGGTGCAGTGCCGCCAGTCCGGCCAAGCCGGCGAGCAGATCGCGCCGACCGAGGCGCTCGGGCGGGATCCGGAGCATGGCGGTCTCCCTCGGCAGAGAGCCCGTGCCTAGCACGAACGGCGCGGCGCGACACGCCCCCGCCGAGCCGCCCCGGCCCCGTCCCGACGACCGCGAGGGAAGTGTCGGTGCCGCATCGGCTCCACGTCGGCATGTCACTTTCCGGCGCTTTTCGGCCATAGCGGCGTGGCCCGCCGGGGTTCGAAACCGGGAGATCTCGAAACGGCTGGAGGCGCTTGTGTCTCGCGGTGGTGGCTCCCGGTCCTCACGTCGGCCGGCCGCGATCTCCGCCAGCATCATCGCCGCCTCGAGGGCGATCACGCTCCAGGTGCGGCGCGCGTTGCGCGCATGGCCGGCGCCGAGAAAGACGTGGTCGTGGCGCTGGTCGTGGAGCGAGCGGGAGTGCCGGGTCGGCTCGCGGGTGCGACGGCCGGCGGTCAACGCCGTCCGGGCGCGAGGTCGGGTTGCGCGGCCGTTGGCTCGTGCCGAAGGTGGTCGAGCGACGTGCGGGCGGGTGCGGCAGCGGTCGTGCGCGGCCAGGGGGTGGCAAGCAGGCCAGCGACGGCGGGTGGGCCGAAGGCCAGGGCCAGCGCCGCGCACGCAGCGGTCGTCGCCGGGCTCGCCGCCCGCGTCCGGGCGAGGAGGAGGGCCGAAAGCAGCGCCAGCGCGAGGCCCGTCGCCGCGGGCAGCCCGCCCCAAAGCACCTGCCAGACGAGACGGGTGCCGTCCGCGTCCTCCAGGCTGACGGTCCAGGGAAACGCTGCCGCGGCAAGCCACGCCCCGAGCGTGCCGTCCCGGGGCGGCGCCGGCCGGCTGTAGGCCTCGAGCGGAACGAAGCCCTTGGTCATCGCCACGGCGTGGGTGCGCTCGCCGTCGCCGTAGACCGCCGTGGCGTAGAGTGGGTTGATGAGGAGCTTGTAGTCCATCCGGTCCGGCACGTAGCCGTCGGTCGGCAACGGGACCAGCCGGTAGCCGTCGTGCCGCACGAGGAAAAGCCGCGCGTCGTCGGTCAGCAGCAGGGCGCGGATTTCCCGGCGCTCGTTCTCGACGACCTCGATGTGGCGGATGTCGAGATCGGTCGGGATCGGCGTGCGCGTGATCTCCGGCGCCCCGTCGACGCGGCGGACGTGGAAGACGGCCCCCGCAGCATCGACGACGAACCAGCCGTCGTCGAACGGCTTCAGGATGGTCGGCTGGCCGAAGGCGGCCCGGGCCGGGAACGCGAAGCCCGCATCCACGAGCGCCGTCGTGAACCGCTCCGTCAGCGCCGGATCGACCCGGTTGGTGTCGACGTTCACAAACTCCATCGCCTCGCCCGTGAAGCGGAAGACGTCCTCGGGGAACTGCAGCCGGGCCTGGCCGGGATTGGCCTCGAGCAGCGGGTAGACGGCGATCGACGGGCGGCGATCGGCGATCTGCCGGGCGCGGAGTTCGAACACCTGCCGGTTCTCGCGGATCGTCTGCGCGTCGAACCGCCGGCCGTCGAGGTCGAGCGGCAACAGGCCCCAGAGTTCCATGTTGCGGTAGTAAACGAAGGGGAGGCGCGTCTCGAAGGTGCGCCGGTCGAAGGTTTCGCCGCGGTTGTCGCCGTAGACGAAGTCGTGGCCGCCGTGATGCTCGCGGAAGACGAACGTTCGGCTGACGGGGCTGAAGAACAGGTGGGTCGGGGCCCGTTCGACGTCGAAGGCGAGGTCGATCAGCCGGGGCCCCGCGATCGACAGCAACAGGGCGACCAGGGCGGTCATGACGAGCCAAGCGAGGTTGCGCACGCTCACGAGCGGCCTCCCTCGCGATAGCGAAAGGCCGGCAGCAGGGTGGCCGGCACCAAAAGGGCCACGAGCAGGGCGAGGCCGGGAAGGACGCGCTCGTAGGCGCCGTACTGGTCGGAGAGGTGGCAGAGCCAGACGATCGTCCCGGCGACGAACAGGTTGGTTGCCCGAAACCGCCGTGTCGGCTCGAGCATCACCAGCGCCGTGCCGAGATAGCCCGCGACGCCGGCGAGCAGCCACGGGGCCGCGGTTGCGAGCGCGCTCGCAACGAAGGCTCCGGGGAAGAAGGTGGCGATGGTCAGCGCGAGGGCGGCCGTGTCGAGGGCGAGGATGACCAGGAGAAAACCGAGGCCGATGGCCAGATGTTGGAGCACGAGGGACGAGAGGCCGACCGGCAGGTGCATCGAGAGCCGGAGCCGCCCCCGCGTGATCTCCGGCAGGAACTGGGCCACCCCGAGGGCGATACCGGTAAAAAGGGGCACGTAGCGCAACGGGTCGTAGAACAGCGTGCCGATGTGGTTGGCCTGATAGAACAGCATCTCGGCGTGCTCGTTGCGAAAGCGCGCGCCGATGGCCACGAACAGCCAGAGCGAGAAGGCCGCGTTCGCCGCCAGCAGGGCCAGAAAGGCGGGGCGGAGCTTGAGCCATTCCTTGTAGGCGAGCATGGCGGTCAGTACTTCCCGGTGAAGCCGACGAACGCGTCCTCGAGGCTCATCGGGCGCTCGACGAGGGCGCAGGCATCGATGCCGAGCTGAAGGAGGCTTGCCCGGACCTCTTCCCGCGAGCCGAACGCATGGACGGTCACGGTGCCGTCGGGCTCGCGTTCGATGAAGTGCAGTGGGGCGTCGGGCGCCGGCAGCGTGTCGGGCGCGGCCTCCGGCGGCAGCTCGAACCGCTTGAAGCTCGCCATGAATGCGGCGAGCGAGGTCTGCAGCACGCGGCCGCCCCGGCGCAGGATGATGACGTCGTCGACCAGGCGCTCCATGTCCTGCACCACGTGGGAGGTCACGAGCACGGTCTTGCCGCCGTCGCGGGCGTAGTGGACGAGGTAGTCGAGGAAAAGGCGGCGATAGCCGGCATCCAGCCCCATCGTGTAGTCGTCGAGGATCAAGAGGTCCGGGTCCTGCGCCATGACGACGGCGAGCACGACCTGGGAGCGCTGGCCTTCCGACATGTGGCGGATGCGGTGCTCCAGCGGCAGGCCGAGCCGGCCCACGAGGTCGTGAAAGACGTCGCGACGCCAGCGCGGATACCAGGCGCGGAAGAAGCGTTCCGTCTCGGCGATGCTCATGAAGTCGTAGGCGAGGTGGCCCTCGAACACGAGGCCGATGCGGCGCCGCGTGTCGGCCGAAAGGTCGTGCGAGGGCTCGCCGAGGACGCGGCAGCTGCCCGCATCGGGGGCGAGGAAGCCCATGAGGATGCGGATCAGCGTGGTCTTGCCGACGCCGTTCTTGCCGAGCAGGCCCAGGATCGAACCCGGCTCGACGGCGAAGCTCAGGCGGTCGTGCACCCGGTGCCGAGCGTAGCCGTGCACGAGATCCAGCACCTCGATGGCCGGTTGGTCGGCTAGGGGCGGTCTCAGTAGATGTCGTCCCCGCGGATTTCGATGCGGTGCCCGGCACCGGCATCGAGCAGGACCGAATAGGTCCCCCCGGGGCGGTCGAACACGAAGCTGCTGTCCTCGGTCATGGTCCCCTCGAGGAGGACGCGGCCGCTGCGGTCGCGGACCGCGAGGCGCACGCCGGCCGCGGACGAACCGTCGGAAAAGCCGCCTTCGCAGAGGATCGTGCCGTCGCCCATCTCGTAGCAGGCGACGAGCGGGGTGTGGGCGAGCACCGGGCCGGCACCGCCGGCGAAGGCCACGGCAGCGATCAGGGCGAGACGGCGAAGCTGCGTCATCCGTGCCTCCGCGAACCCTCGTCCGCGACGGGACCGGCCGCTCCCGCGGCCGGACAGGCGCCGGCTTTGTCGCAGCCGCCGCAGCCGCCGCAGGCACCGGACTTGCGTCCGACGAAGCCGCGCACGAGGAAGGCCAGCCCGCCTGCGACCACGAGGGCGAGCAGGGCCCACTCGCCGAGGCCGGTCGTGGCCTCGGCGGCGAGGTCGATCGTCGGCATGCCGTCGGGGGTCATGGCCGGGCCTCCGGAAGCGGTGCGGGGGCAAGGCGCCGGGTCGCGCGGGGCCGCCAGCCGGCGAGGCCGACGGCGAGCAGGAGCGCGAGGGTGCCGAAGTAGACGAGCGTCATCATCTGCAGCCCCGTCAGGCCGAGCGCCGTGCCGCCGGTGAAGACGGCACTCGCGACCGCGAGCCCGAGGATGGTCGGAAAGACGATCGAGAAGGCCATCCAGGCATAGGAGCCCGTCTGGACGCGGACCATGATCGTCGTGGCGAGGCAGGGCGGGTAGAGGGCGAAGAAGAGCATCAGCGCGACGGCGGTGAGGGCGGTGCGCCCCGCCTCGGCGCCCGCATCGCCCATGCGCTCCTCGAGCGGCCGGTTCTCGCCGTCCTCCTGGTCGAACAGCACGCCGAGCGTGGCGACGCTGCTCTCGCGCGCGGCGAACGAACTCAACAGCGCCACGTTGATCTTCCAGTCGAAGTCGGCGAACTGCGTCACGGGCTCCATCGCGTGGCCGATCGTGCCGAGCACGCTGGTCTCGATGCGCTCTTCGCGCATCTCGCGGCGCAGCGTCTTGCGCTCGACGGCAAGCCGGCGGAGCGCGCCGGCCGCAGCCCGTTGATCGGGGTCACGCGAGCGCTCGAGGAAGGGCCAGAACTCGGGATGGCGCTCCTGGAAGCGGGCGTCGACCGCCTGGGCCGCCTCGCGCGAGCCGGCATTGAGCCGCGCGGCACCGTAGGCGGTGGCGACGTTGACGAGGTCGGTGAGCGACGCCTGGTCGGGCACCGCCTCGCGCAGGGGGTTGCCCTCGAGGGCCGCATAGAATTCGGCGATCGCCGCTTCGGCGCGCTCCTGGTAGTGCACCTGCCGCTCGGGACCGACGCCCGGGAACTGCAGCAGCACGTAGATGACCGCTGCGACCGCGACGACGACGGTGCCGACTTTCCGGAGGTAGAGCCAGGTCCGCTCCAGCGCCCGGCGCACGACGCCGCTCACGCTCGGCAGGTGGTAGTGCGGCAGTTCCATGACGAAGGGTGCGGTCTCGTGCTTGCGCAGCAGCGTGCCCGTCAAGAGCTTCGCGACCAGGAGTGCCGCGAAAACCGTGATGGTCGAGAGGTAGAAGAGGACCAGCGCCTTGTCGTTCGGGAAGTAGATGGCGATGAGGAGCGTGTAGAGCGGGATCTTCGCCATGCAGTTCATGAAGGGCACGGTGAGGATCGTCGCCATGCGGGCGCGGTGGTCGGGGATGCCCTTGGTCGCCATGACGCCGGGCACCGCGCAGCCGCCGGCAAAGACGCCCGCGAGCACGAAGGGCAGCGTCGATTGGCCGTGCAGGCCGAAGCGGTGCAGCACGCGATCGAGGATGAAGGCGATCCGCGCCATGTAGCCGCTGTCCTCGAGCATCGCGATCAGCGCGAACAGGATGAGGAAGATCGGCACGTAGTTGAGGAGCGTGTTGACCGAGTCGACCATCCACAGGCCGAGCGAGCGGGCCTGCGGGTCGTGCAAGAAGCCCGCGGCCGGCAGCCAGTCGGCGGCGAGGTTGCGGAACTCGGCGAGGAACGGCCAGGTGACCTTGGTGAGCTCGTAGCCCTGGACGATCGAGAGTTGGTAGACGACCCAGATGGTGAACGCGAGAAAGACCGGCGCCAGCCAGCGGTGCAAGAGGAAGCGGTCGACGCGCTCGGAGAGCGGAACCTTGCCGCGGTGGTGGTCGACGACCACGGTCCGGACGATCTCGGCCGCCAAGTGATCGCGGCTCTTCGCGACATGATCGCCCGCCGTCAGCCCGTGCACCGCCTCGAAGTGCTGCCGGGCGCGATGCGCCCCATCCAACAGGCCGTGCGGGTTGTCGAGACGGGTGGCCAGCAGAAGCTCGGCCTCGGCGTCATGCTCCAGGAGCTTGACGGCGAGCCAGCGGGGCGAGACGTCGGCCTCGCGTTCCGCAAGGCCGCCGAGCCGCCGCTGCAGGTCGACGATGTCGTCCTCCAGGGGGCCGTAGTCGAGCGTGGCGGGAACCGCCTCGCCGCGTTGCCAGACGGTGTCGATGGTGCGCTTCAGCGCGTCGATGCCGACGCCGCGGCGGCTGACCGCCGGCACCACCGGAACACCGAGCCGCCGTTCGAGCAGCTCGAGGTCGATCTCGAGGCCGCGGCGGCGGGCGACGTCCATCATGTTGAGGACGACGACGACCGGCAGGCCGAGTTCGAGGAGCTGGAAGGTGAGATAGAGGCCGCGGCGCAGGTTCGAGGCATCGAGCACGTTGACGACGATGTCGGGGCGGTCCTCCAACAGGAACCGCCGGGCGACCCGTTCCTCGAGGGAAAACGCGCCGAGCCCGTAGCTGCCCGGCAGGTCGACGACCTCGACCTCGCCGGAGGCCCCGCGATAGGTGCCCGACTTCTTGTCGACGGTGACGCCCGGATAGTTGGCGATGTGCTGCTGGACGCCCGTGAGCGCGTTGAAGAGCGTGCTCTTGCCGGCGTTCTGCTGGCCGGCGAGGGCCACCAGCAGGCGGCGTCGGGGCTCACGCATCGTCGATCCCGACCATCAAGGCCTCGGTGCGCCGGAGCGTGACGAAGGTGTCGCCGATGCGGATCTCGATCGGATCGTGCAGCGGGGCGGTGCGCAGCACGATCGCCTCCGCACCGGGCAGGATGCCGGCATCGAGCAGGCGCTGGCGGATGCCGCCACCGCCCTTCAGGCAGCGCACACGAAACCGCGCGCCCGGCTCGAGGTCGTCGAGCGTGCGCGCGGGGCAGACCGTCGTGTCGGGCAAGGCCCTACAGCAGTCGCTGCTCGTCCGGCGTTGGCGGAACCAGCGTCCGATCATTCCGCGAACCTCTTGTCTTGTTCGACGACAGGCAGTGCCCCGGCGGCTGTCGCCGCCGGGGTGAGAGGCCTCATTGGAGGTCGTAGGCACGGACCCAGAGCACGGCGTCCTGGCTCAGTTCCTTGCCTTCGTGTTCGGTAGCGGGGCCGGAGCCGAGGGCGGCGAAGCCCCAGAACCCGGCGGTCGGGATGCCGAAGGTGAAGACGCCGTCGGCGTCCGTGATGGCGACGATGGACCCGCCCGGCACCTCGGCGCCTTCGCCTTCGCCCACCGCGTTGGTCTCGACGTCGGGCAGAACCGCCAAGTACTCGACCTCGATCTCGGCGCCGGCCACGGGCTCGCCCTCGGAGAGCAGCACGCCCGAGAAGGTCGAGCCGGCGATCACGTTGGTGGGCTTGTTCAAGGGCACGATCTCGGTGGGGAGGTCGAGCGGGTCCTGCCAGCCGGTCGGCAAGCCACCCTTGTTGAGATAGGACTTGGTGATCTGCTGGATGTAGATGTCCTCGCTCGCCTCGTAATAGGGCTGGGGCTCGACGACGAAGACGTAGTCGCCGTTGCGCCGGACCATGGCCTTGCCGGCAAAGGCGCTCGCCTCGTTCTCGGCACTGGTGAAGGTGATCGGCTCGAGGCTGTCCATGAGGTCGGTCCGCTCGCCGCGGAACACCATGTAGAAGGCGAGGGGCTCCTCCATGTCCATGGCGTAGCCGTTGTCCATCGGGTGCCAGAAGATCAGCTGCAGGGGCACCTCGCCCGGCTGTTCGACGTTCACCTCGGGGGTGAAGACGAGCTGGAAGTGGGCGTGGGCGGAAGTGGCCGCGAGCAGCAGGGCTGCCGCGCCGATCAGGGGGGTCTTCATCGATCAGTGTCCTTCGGAAGGGGGCGAGACCGCCGACTTGCGGTCAGAAGATGTCTTCGGCGGCGATCTCGATCTCGTGGCCTTCGCCCGCGTCGAAGACGACGCTGTAGTCGCCCTCGGGTTTGTCGAACTCGAACTCGCTGTTCTGGTTCATCTCGCCCTCGACGAGCACGGTTCCGCCCGCGTCGATCACCCGCACGGCAACGCCCGCGGCGGACGAGCCGTCGGAGAAGCCGCCCTCGCAGAGGACGAGGCCGTCGCCCATGTCGTAGCAGGCGCAGAGCGGCGTGTGGGCCAGGGCGGCACCGCCCAGGACGAGGCCCGCGAAGGCGGTGGCGGCGGCGAGCTTGTGCAGCTCGGGCATCGATCTCTCCTTGTGGTCCGGGTGCTGCGCGACCGCGGTGTTCCTACCCCTCCGGCATCGGCGACCGTCGATCGCTGCAGCGCGTCAGTAGGGTCAAACTGGACTATCCCGGTTCCGATTGACAATCCGCCGTTCGAACGAAGTCTCGCGTGAAACGCGAACAACCGGGCCGCTGAACAGCTCGAGCGAGAGGGGCGATCCGCCGTCGCGTGTCGCGTATGATCCAGCAAGCCGTTGAGAAACCAGAGAATTTTTCCGTGCCACGAATTGAGCAGATTATAATCAACATCGAGCCTCGTGCGACCAATGCACGATGTCGAGGTTGGAACCTTTCTAAATCCAATTCGAGTATAGAATCTTTCCAATATTGAAAGGTGTATTCGATCCGGATTGACGCATCGATGCCGTCGCGTTTACAGGACCAATTCGGTTCCGATTGGATGACGGCAACAATCGAGGGTTGCGGATGAGCTGTGGTGTCGACGCACGCGGCCTGGTTCTGGCAGGCGCGCTGCTGGTGGCGGCGACGCCGGCGCTCGCCTCGGAGCGGCTCGTGTCGCTCGGCGGCGACGTCACCGAGATCGTCTTCGCGCTCGGGGCGGGCGACCGGCTGGTGGCCGTCGACGGCACGAGCCAGTACCCGGCGACCGCCGAGGATCTGCCGGACGTGGGCTATCTGCGCCGGCTCGCGGCCGAGCCGATCGTCGCCCTGGCACCGGACCTCGTGCTGGCCAGTGCCGC
This sequence comes from Pseudomonadota bacterium, assembly GCA_048615135.1. Lineage (GTDB taxonomy): Bacteria > Pseudomonadota > Alphaproteobacteria > Geminicoccales > Geminicoccaceae > RECO01. The sequence goes on along the minus strand of JBMCMJ010000051.1, from coordinate 3,952 downwards.
TGCGGGACCGCCCGTGGTCCTCGACCAGTTGGCCAAGGCCGGCATTCCGGTCGTTACCGTTCCGGACGAGCCGGACGTGGCGGGCGTGGTGGCCAAGATCGAGGCGGTCGGCGCGGCGCTGGACCTTCCCAGCGAGGCCAAGCGGCTCGCGAACGACGTCGAGCGGCGGGTGGCGGCGGTCGACGAGGCGCTCGGCGGGGTGCCGGACCGGCCGCGGGTTCTCTTCATGCTCGACATCGGCCGGGGCGCACCGCTCACGGGCGGGCGCGACACCTCGGCGGCGGCGATCATCGCGCTCGCGGGCGGAGCGAACGCGGTGGACGGCTTTGCCGGCTACAAGCCTTTGTCGCAGGAGGCGGCGATCGTGGCGGCGCCCGACGTGGTGCTCCTGCCGGAGGCGACACTGCAGGCGCTCGGCGGCCCCGAGGCCCTGTTCGAACGGCCCGAACTGCGCTCCAGCCCGGCCGCCGCCGCGGGGCGCGTCGTCGCCATGGACGGGCTGTTGCTCCTGGGATTCGGGCCGCGTCTCGGCGAGGCGGTCCTGACGCTCGCCCGCGCCCTGCATCCGGACCTGCCGGTGGAGGCGCGATGACGGCGGCAGCGCTCCCCGTCGCGGCCCGCCTCGCGGGTGCGCTCGGCCGGCGGCGCCGGCGGCGGCGGGCGATGGTCGCCCTCGTCCTCGTGGGGCTGCTGCTGGCCGTCCTTTTCGGGCTGGGGGCGGGGGCGGTCGCGGTGCCGCCGCTCGCCGTGGTCGAAGCCCTGTTGGGCACGGGCAGCGATCCGGTCGCGGCGAGCGTGGTCCTCGACCTGCGCCTGCCGCGCATTCTCACCGGCCTCTTGGTCGGGGCGGCGCTGGCCGTCGCGGGAGCGGCGATGCAGGGGCTGTTCCGCAATCCGCTGGCCGATCCGGGGCTGGTCGGGGTCTCGAGCGGTGCGGCCCTCGGCGCCGTCGTGGTCATCGTCGCCCTCGGCGAGGCGTGGGCGCCGCTGCGCCCGCTGCTCCTGCCGTTCGCCGCCTTCACGGGCGCCCTGATCGCCACGCTCGTCGTCCAGCGCCTCGCGACCTACGAGGGCCGGACGACCACCGCGCTCTTGCTGCTCGCCGGCATCGCCATCAATTCGATCGTCGGGGCGGCGCTCGGGCTCGCCGCCTTCTTCAGCACCGACCAGCAATTGCGCGATCTCACCTTCTGGACGCTCGGCAGTCTCGCCGGCACCGATCCCCGCGCCCTTTGGCCGGCGGCGATCCTGATGGCGCTCGCCATCCTCGGCCTGCCGCTTTTGGCCCGCGTGCTCGACGCCTGTCTGCTCGGCGAGCGCGAGGCGGGCCATCTCGGCATCGACGTCGAGCGCAGCAAGCTCGTGCTGATCGCGCTCGTGGCGCTCGGCACCGGTGCGGCCGTGGCTGCTTGCGGCATCATCGGCTTCGTCGGGCTGGTCGTGCCGCACCTCGCCCGCCTGCTGGTCGGCGCCGACCATCGCTGGCTGATGCCGGTGAGCGCGATCCTGGGAGCGGCCCTGCTGCTCACCGCCGACATCGGCGCCCGGCTGCTCGTGCTGCCGGCGGAGTTGCCGATCGGCATCCTCACGACCGCCCTCGGCGGGCCGTTCTTCTTGGCCCTCCTGCTCGCCAACCGCCGCCGGTTCACGGTCTGATGCTGGCGGCCCGAGGCATCGGTGTGCGGGTCGGCCGCCGCTGGCTGATCGAGGGGGTCTCCCTCGGCGTCGGCCCCGGCGAACTGGTCGTGATGCTCGGCCCGAACGGCGCCGGCAAGTCGACGCTGCTCGCCTGCCTGTCGGGCGCACGCACGCCCAGCACGGGGCGGGTGACGCTGGACGGCCGGCCGCTGCACCTGATCGACGCAACCGCCCTCGCCAAGCGGCGCGCGGTCCTGGCGCAGGCCAACATGCTCACCATGCCGCTGCACGCGGAGGAGGTCGTGGCGCTGGGCCGGGTGCCCCACGTCGAACGCGCCGCCGAAGGGCGCGCCGTCGTCGCCGCGGCCATGGCGGCGACCGATGTGGACGGGTTCATCGGCCGCACCGTGCCGACGCTCTCGGGCGGCGAGCAGCAGCGGGTGCACCTCGCCCGCGCCCTGGCCCAGATCTGGCCCGAGCGCGCGGCGCTGCCCCGCTATCTCCTGCTGGACGAGCCCACCTCCAGCCTCGACCTCGCGCATCAAGCGGAGGTCATGGCGACGGCCCGTGCCTTCGCCGATGCCGGCCACGGGGTGTTGGCGATCCTCCACGATCTCAACCTCGCAGCGGCAACGGCGGATCGTCTCGTCGTGCTCGACCGCGGCCGGCTCGCCGCCGAGGGCCCCGCCTCGGAGGTGCTGAGCGCTGCCCTCGTCGAGCGGGTGTTCGGCGTGCGCGCCGACATCCTGGCGCGGCCGGACGGCCGGGGGCCGCTGGTCGTGCCGCATCTCGTGCCGCCGCGACCGCTGGTCGATCAGGAAAGCATGACATGAACCGGATTCCGACCTTTTCGTTCGACGCGGACGATCTGCGCCCACGGGCAACGTCGCGGCGCTATCGCCTGTGGGAGGTGCCCGGCACGGTGCAGTGCTCGATCGTCGGCACCTGTCTCGATCGCCGCGACATCGCGGTCTTGATCCGCAAGGGCCAGGTGCGGATCACGCCGGATGCCACCGACTACCAGATCCATGGCTATTTCGTGCAGGAGGCCTGCAAATCGGGGCCGATCGGGCAGCTGATGCACAAGGCCCTCGACAAGAAATACGCGGCCGCCGTGGCCCGTGTCGGCCGGACGCGCGATGCGGGCGAACTGCGCGCCTATTGGGAGCACGCCTGCACCAAGGGCGACGTCGCCGGCCCCTATTGGGCGCTACTCAGCCATCGCCACGTCACCGAAGAGTTGCGCGCAGCCGCCTTCGGCGACGTCCACATGCTCTCGCACGTCATGGGCGGGCTGAACCGCGGCGACGCGCGGCAGGTCTGGGCGGCGGAGCGGCGGATCGGCGAGTTGGAGGAGCGGCTCGCCCGGGTGCGGCGGCAGGCCGAGGTGACGCTCGCCGAGCGCGACGCCCGCATCGCCGCGCTGGAAGAGGAGGTGCAGCAGATGCGCAGCTTCTGCATCCGCCTGCAGCCGTCCCCTGCGGTCCGCCGCGACGCCTGCAGCGTCGCCGCCAAGCTGGAGCGGCGCCGCCAGCAACAGGAGCGCCGGCTGCAGGCGGCCCGCGCCCGGCTTCGCGAGCAGCAGCGGGAGATGGAGGCGCTGCGGGCGGAGATCGACCGGCTCGAGCAACTGCCCGTATGCCCCGTCCGGCTGCACGCCTGTGCCGAACCGGCCGAGAGCTGTCCGCTCGGCCCCTGCCGGCTGCTCTATGTCGGCGGCAGGCCCAGTGCGGTGCCGCATCTGAAGACCGGGGCCGCCAAGCGGCGGGCGGAACTGCTGCACCATGACGGCGGCATCGAGCACAGCCTGCAGCAGCTCAGGGACCTCGTCGAGCAGGCCGACCTCGTCTTCTGCCCGGTCGACTGCGTCAGCCACGGTGCCTGCCTGTTGGCCCGCGACCTGTGCAAGCGCGCCAACAAGCCCTTCGTACCGCTGCGGAGTGCGAGCCTCTCGCACTTCCGCCGCGCCCTCGATCGTCTGCAGCCGCCCAGCGAGGAGACCGCCCCATGTTCATCGCCATGAACCGCTTTCGCGTGCATCGCGGCCGCGAGGCCGAATTCGAAGATCTCTGGCTCGGCCGCGACACGCACCTGAAGGACATGGCGGGGTTCGTCGAGTTCCATCTGCTGCGCGGCCCTTCGGACGAGACGCACACGCTGTTCGCCTCGCACACCGTCTGGGCCTCGCGCGAGGCCTTCGAGGCGTGGACCCGCTCGGCCGCCTTCCGCAACGCCCACAGGAACGCCGGCGAGCGCAAGGGCCTCTACGACGGCCATCCCCGCTTCGAGGGCTTCGAGGTCCTGCAGGAGATCA
>JBMCMJ010000050.1:0-13302 GCA_048615135.1 Pseudomonadota bacterium | reverse complement strand
GCAGGGGCTCGCCGGCCACGCCCTCCATCACGACCTGCCCGTCGGCGCCGTCGACGCCGATCGAGCGGTACCACGGCCCGAAGGGCCGGCCCCAGCTCTCGACCAGTCCCTCGGTCACCGGGTGACGACGGCCAAGATCGGTCACTGCCGGCCGGAAGGCCTCCTCCAGCACCGCACCGTTCGGACGCGCCGGCAGGACGCGCTCCAAGGGCGTGCGGGCGAGGCTCAAGGGCGTGGCGAAGGCCGGCCCCGCACCGATCAGGAGGGCGCCGCCGTCCTCGACGTAGCGCGCCACGTTGTCGAAATAGGTGATCGGCAGGAGGCCGCGGCGCGCATAGCGATCGAAGATGATCAGATCGAATTCGCCGAGCTTCAGCTCGAAGAGTTCGCGCACGGGAAAGGCGATCAGCGCCAGTTCGCGGACCGGCGTGCCGTCCTGCTTTTCCGGCGGGCGGAGGATGGTGAAGTGGACGAGGTCGACCGCCGGGTCGGCCTTCAACAGGTTGCGCCAGACCCGAAGGCCCGGATAGGGCTCGCCGGAGACCAGCAGCACGCGCAGGCGGTCGCGCACGCCGGTGACGAAGCCGACCAGCCGGTTGTTGAGCTCGCTGATCTCGCCGTCGCGTGGCTCGACCTCGATCTCGAACACGGTCTCGCCGGCCCGATCGAGCGTGAAGGGGACGCTGACCGGCCGGCCCGGCTCGGTCGTGACCGCCATGAGCGGCTCGCCGTTCTGCCGTACCGTGAGCCGGGCCGGCCCGTCGACCTCGTCGTCGAAACGCACGACGAAGCTCTGCTGCTCGCCCACCATCGCGTAGGTGGGCATCTCGTCGAGGCGCAGGCGGCGGTCGGTCTCGTCGGGCGCACCCGGCAGGATCAGATGCACGGGACGGGCCGCCGTCCAGGCCGGCAGGCTGGCCGGCACGTCGTGGACCTGACCGTCGGAGACGACCACCACCCCGGCCAGCCGGCGGCGGTCCAGATCGACGAGGGCCCGTTCGATCGCGCCGACGAGTTCCGTGCCGTCGTCGCTGCCCTGCGTGCGGACCGTCACCACGTCGAGCGTGGCATCGCCGCCCATCGAACGGTCGAGCGCCGCCAGCACCTCGGCGGTGGTCTGCGGCCGCTCCGCCACGCCCATGCTCGGGCTCTGGTCCTCGACCACCACCACGACGTCGGCGACGGGTTCGCGCTCCTCGCGCAAGAGGGTGGGATTGGCCAGGACGAGCAGGAGCAGCACGAGCGGCGGCAGTCGCCAGCCGGCCGCGGGCAGACGGCCGAGCAGCGCGAGGCCGACCGCGAGGAGGGTGAGGACCGCCAGGCCGAGCAGGACGGCCTCGGGCAGGAGCGGGCGGAAGACGATGTCCGCAACGGTCATTGGCCGAGCCGCTCCAAGAGGGCCGGGACGTGCACCTGATCGGTCTTGTAGTTGCCGGTGAGCGCGTACATCACGAGGTTCACCCCCACCCGCCTCGCCCATTCCCGCTGGCGCTCGCCGCCGGGTACGACCGGCAGGAGCGGCCGGCCCATCTCGTCGATCGCCCAGGCGCCGAGCCAGTCGTTGGCGCCGATCACGAGCGACGAGACGCCGTCGTTGACCCCCGGCTGCGGCTGGTCGACCCACACCGGCTGGCCGGTGAAGCGCCCCGGAAAGTCCTGCAGCAGGTAGAAGCTCTTGGTCAGCGCGTGGTCGCTGCCGACCTGCTCGAGGGGCGGCAGTTCCACCTCGGCGAGCAGGGTCTGCAGCCGGCCCATGCCCGGCGTCAGGTTGGCCGAGCCGGACGGGACCAGGTTGGCGTCGCGCGTATCGAACACGACCATGCCGCCGCTCTCCAGATAGGCGACGAACCGTTCCGCCGCGTCCGCCGCGAGCGGGGCGACCGCATCAGGGATGGGCCAGAAGAGCAGGGGAAAGAGTTCCAGCGGATCGCGGGCGATGTCGACGCCGACCGGCTCGCTCGGCTCGACCGAGGTGCGCTGGAAGAGGGTTTCGGCGAGCCCGTCGAGGGCTGCCTCGGCCAGTCGGTCGATCTCCGGATCGCCGCTCGCGACGTAGGCGAGCGGCGTCGCCTCGGTCAGCCGGAGCGGGTCGAACGACTGGGCGTGCGCCGGCAAAAGGGGCAGCAGCAAAAGCGCGAGCGCGGCTGCGGCGGAGCCGAGCGCTGCCGGCCGCCGACCCCTGAGCGCCCCCACCACGACGAGGTCGACGAGCAGCAGGATCAGCGCTGCGAGCAGCAGCCAGGGTCGAAGGTCGACTTCGCGGCCGACGCCGAGCGGTTCGATCGGCGCGGCCACGTCGTTCGCGCGCAGGACCATCGGATCGTCCTTCGGGCTGCCGAGGTTGAAGGCGCGGCGGGCACCGCTGGTCGGGTCGGTGTAGAGACCGGGGGGCCGCGTGGGCCCTACCGCACCCGCCACCAAGTCGACGGCCGGCACCGGTGCCGCGGTGGCGTCGGGCTCGCCGAGGCGGCCATAGGCGTCGAGGACCGCGAGCGGTTGCAAGAGGCCCTCGCTCGGCGCCCGCCGGCCGCGACCGAGATCGGCCACCCGTTCGAGCAGCGCCACGAAGGTTCCGGACAGGGCGAGGTCCGACCATTGCGTATTCGCCGTGGTGTGGACCAGCATCAGCCAGCCCTCGCCGAGGCGCCGTCCGGTGACGAGCGGGGTGCCGTCGGCCAGCACCGCGAGCGAGGCGTCGATGGTTTCGGGCGAGGGCTCGGCCAGCACCTGCTGGCGCACCCGCACGTCCGGCGCGACCGGCAGGCCCGCGAGCGGTCCATCGGCCAGAAACCGGCCGAGGGGCAGGGGCTCGGACCAGGAGAGCGAGCCGTCGAGGAGCCGGCCGCCCGAACGCAGACGAACCGGTACCAGCGGGTCGCGGCCATGGCTCGCGAGGTTCGGCCCGGCGAAGCGCAGCAGCACGCCGCCGGCCTCGATCCAGTCGCGCAGCTGCTCCTGCTGCGTGCCGCTCAGCTCTTCGCCGTCGAGCAGGACGAGGCTCGGCACGTCCGCCGTGAGCAGCTCGTCGAGTCCGGCGACGGTGACACGTGCCCGGCCGGCGAGCGCGCGCTCGACGAAGAAGCGCTCCGCGAGCAGGGGCTGGACCTCGCGGCCGCCGCCGCTCGCCACGATGCCGAGGGTGCGGGCGCCGAGCCCCTGGTCGGTCAGCACCACGTCGCCGACGCTGGCGACGGGCTCCCGCTCGAACCGGCGGACGCGCTCCAAGAGCGACGGCGGCAGATCGAAGCGGACCATCCCGTGCTCCCCGGCCTCGTCGAGCGTTGCCGGCACGCGGGCCAGCACCTCGTCGGCCCCGGCGAGGGCGCGCACGGAGGGGGGAGGGCCGCCACCGGGGGCCGCGCGGCGCACGGCGAAGGCGGTGCCGCCGTCGGGATCGGGGACTGCCACCAGGAGTGCCGCCGGCGAGGCGGGCGCCAGCACCCGGACCGGACCCAGTCGCGCCAGCGTGTCCGCAAGCTGGCGGGCCTCCGTGCGGCCCGCCGCGTCGCGGGCGAGGCCGTCGGTCAGCCAGAGCACGCTGGCGCGGCGGATGTCCGCGGCCTCCAGCGCGGCGGCCGCCGCGGCACGGTCGGGCCACCACGGCACCGGTTCGCCCGCGGCGAGCTGTTCGATCGCGGCGCGCGCTCCCAGCCGCATCAATTCCGTTCCGCTGGCGGTGGGTGCGGTCCGCACCAGCACCACCTCCCGACCCTCGCGCTCGGCTCGGGCCAACTCGTCGCGGGCGCGGTCCTGCAGGACCGCCCAGTGCGGTGCGGCCGCCCAGCCGTCGTCGACGACGACGACCAGCGGGCCGCCCTGGGCCAGGCGTTCTTCGGGGAAGAGGAGCGGGCGGGCGGCGGCGACGATCAGGCAGGCGATCGCCAGCAGGCGAAGCAGCAGCAGCCACCAGGGCGTGCGATGTGCGGTCGTCTCGCGCCGGGTGAGCTGGAGGAGGAAGCGGATCGGCGGGAACGCGACCTCGCGCGGTGGCGGCGGGACGAGCCGCAGCAGCCACCAGAGCGCCGGCAGGCCCAACAGGCCGAGCAGCAGCCAGGGCTGGGCGAAGGCGAGGGCGCCGAAGCCGAGCATCAGCGCGGCGCCCCGCCGAGGGCCATATAGGCCGGCAGCAGGGCCTGCTCCGGCGGATGGTCGGTGCGGTGCAGGGTGAGGCCCCAGCCCAACCGCCGGGCGATGTCCGCCAGCGCTGCCCGGTGCTCGGCGAGAAGATGCGCGTAGTCGCCGCGGACCCGATCGACGTTGCCGATCAGGGCCACGCCCTCGTCGCCCATGCCGCGAAAGCGCACCCGACCGGAAAACGGCAGGTCCAGTTCCGCCGGGTCGAGCACCAGCAGAAGGAAGCCCTGCACGCCCATGGCGTGGATCGAGCGAAGCCAAGCCTCGGTCTCGGCGACCGGGGCGAGCCAGTCGGAAACGAGCACCACGCGGGCATGGCGGGGCAGCGGGCGCTCGGGAAAACGCGTCGCTCCGCCCAGCTCCAGCTGATCGACCAGCCGGCCGAGGGCCGCCCGGCCGGCCATCGGCGGCGTGCCGGCGGCGAGCGCCGCGATCCGCTCGCCGGCCCGCAGCAAAAGCGAAGCAAGGGCGAGCGCCAGAACCTGGGCTCGCTCCAGCTTGGTCGGACCGCGGCCGGAGGCGTAGCGCATCGACGATGAACCATCGACCCAGAACCAGACGGTCTGAGCGGCTTCCCATTCGAGTTCGCGGAGCACCACCCGATCGCCCTTGGCCGACTGGCGCCAGTCGATCGCCGCGGTGCTGTCGCCCGGTTGATAGGGGCGGAACTGCCAGAAGCTTTCGCCCATGCCGACCCGGCGGCGGCCGTGCACGCCCTGGGCGACGGTGGCGGCGACGCGCTCGGCCGCCACCTGCAGCGGCGGCAGGCTGGCGCCGATCCGCTCCGCTTCGTGGCGGCGCCGGACCCGTGCGTCGATCGTCATGCGGCGAGCGTGCGCTCGACCAGTCGGCGGACCACGTCGGCCAGCGTCACCCCGTCGGCACGCGCGGCGAAGGTCAGCGCCATGCGGTGCTTCAGCACCGGATAGGCGAGCACCGCCACGTCGTCGACGGAGGGGGCGAGCCGGCCGTCGAGCAGGGCGCGGGCCCGGGCGGTGAGCATCAGCGCCTGGCTCGCGCGCGGCCCCGGCCCGTAGGCGACCTGTTCGCGCAGCGCCGGATCGTCGCTGGTCTGCGGCCGGCCGGCCCGCACCAGCCGGAGGATCGCATCCACCACCTGCTCGCCGACCGGCACCGAGCGGACCAGGCGCTGCATCGCCAGGAGCGCTTCGGGATCGAGCACCGCGTCGGCCCGCGCCTCGCCGGTGCCGGTGGTCGCGACCATCAGCTGTCGCTCGGCTTCCAGATCCGGATAGTCGATGTCGATCTCGAGCAGGAAGCGGTCGAGCTGCGCTTCCGGCAAGGGGTAGGTGCCTTCCTGTTCGATCGGGTTCTGCGTGGCGAGCACGTGGAAGGGGACGGGCAGCGGTCGGTCGGCGCCGGCGATGGTCACCCGGTGCTCCTGCATCGCCTGCAGCAGCGCCGCCTGCGTGCGCGGGCTCGCCCGGTTGATCTCGTCGGCCATCAGGAGCTGGCAGAAGATCGGCCCCTCGATGAAGCGGAAGTGGCGCCGCCCGTCCTCCCCTTCGTCGAGCACTTCCGAGCCGAGGATGTCGGCGGGCATCAGGTCCGGGGTGAACTGGACGCGCTTTTGGGCGAGACCCAGCACCACGGCCAGGGTCTCGACCAGCCGGGTCTTGGCGAGGCCGGGCATGCCGACCAGGAGGCCGTGGCCGCCCGCGAGCAGCGTGGTGAGGCTCAAGGCCACCACCTGTTCCTGGCCGAAGATGACCTTGGCGATCTCGCTCTTGACCCGAGCCAGCTGCTCGATCGCGCGATCGACGTCGTCGAGGAGGTCGGTTTCCGGTGCCGTCAAGCCGGGCTCCTTCCGCTGCGGCGGCGCTGCGCAAACACCGGACGTGCTTGCCGAACGCGCCCCCCTATTCCACATGTAGCGCATGGTCGGCGACAGGGCGAACCTCCGTTTGAAAAATGCCTTCGAGCAGCTGGAGCGCGACGTCGCGGCCGGTGGCCTCGAGCAATGCGGCGACCTCGGATTGGCGATCGACCGCGAGGGGCAGTGGTTCTACCGCGGCTCGCCGATCCACCGTCCGGGCATGGTCAAGCTGTTCGCGTCCGTGCTGCGGCGCACCTCCGACGGGCGCTACTGGCTGGTCACGCCCGGCGAGCGGGGCACCATCGAGGTCGCGGACGTGCCGTTCGTCGCCGTCGCCGCGCGGATCGACGGGCAAGGGCAGGATCAGCGGGTGGAACTCGTCACCAACCTGGACGAGCGGGTCACGTTGGGGCCCGAGCACGGGCTCAGGCTCGGCGCCCAGCCGGATGGCAGTGTCGCACCCTACGTCGCCGTGCGCGACGGCCTGGAAGCCCGCCTTGCGCGGCCCGTCTATTACGAGTTGGTCGAGCATGCGGTCGAAGCCGACGGGCGGATCGGCCTTTGGAGCGAGGGCAGGTTCTTCGCGCTCGACGCACCATGAAGCCGGCCAAGTCGTTGACCCCCGGAGCGATCCGCGAGCACATCCGCCGCCGGCCGCCCCTCGAACTGATCGTCGGCGACCAGGGGCATCGAAAGCTGGATCGCGAGCGCACGCCGGCGGCCGTGCTGATCGGCGTGGTCGGCCACAGCGAGCCGACGGTGATCCTGACGCAACGCACGGCGCATCTGCGCGACCATGCGGGGCAGATCAGCTTTCCGGGTGGGCGCATGGAGCCCGACGACCCCGATCCGGCGGCGACCGCGCTGCGCGAGACCGCCGAGGAGATCGGCCTCAGCCCGGCGCATTGTCGAATTCTCGGCGAACTCAACATCTACGACACGATCACCGGCTATCGGGTGCATCCGGTGGTCGCCTGGATCGAGCCGCCCTTCGGTCTCGCCCCGGATCCCTTCGAGGTGGCCGAGGTATTCGAAGTACCCCTCGACTTCGTGCTCGACACGCGCAACCACCGCCGCGACAGCTACGACAAGGGCGGGATCAAGCGTCAGTTCTGGGTGCTGCCCTACGAGAACCGCTACATCTGGGGGGCAACGGCGGCGATGCTGGTCAATTTCGCCCGTCTGGTGAACGGCTACGAGGGCGCGCTCGATCCGCCGCCCTGATCAGCCAGGTCGGCGTGCCGCGATCGGTTGCAGTCGCGCGATGGCCGCCTCGAGATGCGGCGGCGGCGGCGCCTCGGCAAAAATCGGGCTCGCCGGATCGAGCGGCAGCGTCAGGCTGCGGGCATGGAGCATCAGCGGTCCCTCGCGGGCCTCGCCCTCCGCATAGAATCCGTCGCCGACGATCGGCCAGCCCGACAGGGCCGCATGTACGCGGAGTTGATGAGTGCGGCCGGTGCGCGGCTCGAAGGCGATCCAGCTGCGCTGTCCGTCGCTCGCCAGCACCCGGTAGCGGGTGAGCGCGGTCCGGCCCGCCGGGTCCGCCACCATCCGCCAGCCGCGGCGGTCGCTGACCTTCAGGATCGGCTGGTCGATGAGGCCCTCGGCGGCTTCGGGCACGCCGTCGACCACCGCCCAGTAGGTCTTGGCGACACGGCCCGCCTCGAACAGCGCGCCGAGCCGCTTCAACGCCCGGCGGTGGCGGCCGAGGGCGAGGCAGCCGGAGGTGTCGCGGTCGAGCCGGTGCGCCAGTTGCGGCGGCCCGGCGTAGCCGTAGGCGAGGGCATGCAGGTAGCGCTCGAGGTGGTCGGGGCTGGTGGGCCCGGCGTGCACCGGCAGGCCCGCCGGCTTGTCGATCACGATCACCCAGGGATCGAGATGCAGGACGCGGGCCCGAAGCGCCGCCTCGCTCAGGCTGGCCGCAACGCGGCGATCCGCGGGCAGCCGGTCGAGGGAAACGGCGAGGCCGGTGCGGCGGCCGGGGCCGCGGGGACGATCGAGGCGCGACATGGCGCTGGTCTAGCACGGCTCGGCCAAGCCGCCTAAGACGCAGCGATGCACGAGCCCGATCCCCGTCTGGTCGACGCCCCGTGGCGCACCGCAGCGCCCACCCTCCGCCTGCTCGATGCGCTCGAGGCCGGTGGACGCCCGGTGCGCTTCGTCGGGGGCTGCGTGCGCGACACCCTGCTCGGCCGTGCCCGGCCGGGGCTCGATCTGGACCTCGCCACGCCCGAGCCGCCCGAGCGGGTGATGAGCCTGCTGGGCGAGGCGGGGCTGAAGGCGATCCCGACGGGTCTGCAGCACGGCACGGTAACGGCCGTCGTCGATCATCAGCCCTTCGAGATCACCACCCTGCGCCGCGACGTCGAGACCTTCGGCCGGCATGCCAGGGTCGCCTTCACCGACGACTTCACCGTGGATGCGGCGCGGCGCGACTTCACCTTCAACGCGATGAGCGCCGACCGCGCCGGGCGGCTGTTCGATCCGTTCGGCGGCGAGGCGGACCTGCTCGCCGGCTGGGTGCGCTTCGTCGGCGACCCGACCACGCGCATCCACGAGGACTATCTCCGGGTCCTGCGTTTCTTTCGCTTCTACGCGAGTTTCGGCCGCGAAGCTCCGGATCGAGCGACCCTTGCCGCATTGCGCGAGGGCATCGGCGGCATGGATCGCCTGTCCGGCGAGCGGCTGCAGCACGAACTGTGGAAGCTTCTGGCGGCGGACGATCCGCGCGCGGCCGTGGCGCTCATGGAGGGGATCGGGCTGCTCTCGTGGCTGTTCGGCGTGCCGGTCGACCGAGCCCCGTTCGATCGGCTGGTTGCCGTCGAGCCGAGGCCCGACCCTTTGCGGCGGCTCGCGGCGCTGCTGCGCGGCACGGCAGCGCCCGCCGCCACGCTCGAGCAACTGGTCCGGCGGCTGAAACCGTCGCGCGCCGATGCCGAGCGGCTGGCGCGGTTGGTCGACGTGCCGGCCGTCGATCTGGCCGATGCCCCCGACGGCGAACTGCGGCGCTGGCTCTATCGGCGGGGCATCGACGCTACGCTGGCGGCGACGCTCTTCGCCGCGCCCGCTCCGGTGCCGGGCTTCGCCGAGCGGCTGGAGGCCCTGGGGGTGCCGCGTTTTCCGCTCCAGGGCCGCGACGTGGTCGTGCGGGGCGTGCCGCGCGGCCCCGAGGTCGGGCGCCGGCTCGCCGAGGTGGAAGCATGGTGGCTCGAAGGCGGCTGCGTCGCCGGCCGCGATGCCTGCCTCGGCGAACTCGAGCGCCGTCTGGAGACGTCGGCTACGTCACCGGACAGACCGGCAGAAACCGGTTCGTCAGATCCGTCATCTGCGTGACGGTCAGATCGGCATAGACCCGGATCCGCTGGGCATCATCCCGCACATAGACCGCGAAGAACCGATTGCGCAGATCGACGGTCTGCGCGGAGGTCGCGCCCTCCGCAGGCAACAGCTGGATGGCGACGAGGAAACGTGCCGAGGGCCGTCCCGCGGTGCTGCTCGCCCCGCAATCGGTATCGACGACGTGCGTGAGCACCCGGTAGCGCCCCTGCGCCGAGACGTGAACCGTCTTGACCACCTGGAGGCCGCGGCGGTCGTCGCGAATCCGTACCGGCGTGCCCGGGATGCCGCTGACCACGGGAAACCCATCGACCAGGACATAGTCGAGTTCGTTGGCGCGTTCGACGGTGGCGAGATGGGTGAGTTGGCTCAGGGCGGCCGCGGCGAACAAGCATGCCGCTTTGACGTACAGCAACATCGGCGGCTGCTCCCCTCCAGCCCAATCCCATGCGCTCGACAAGAAAAGGCCGACGATGATATGGTTAAAATATATTCATGAAACGTGCCGGGTGTCAAGCCGTGCACGGGACGGTTGGGCGCAGCAAACATGGCTTGCAGAGTCCGGACGGTCTCGGGACGAAGCTCGGGTCGTCAATCTGGGAATGAAGAATCCGTATGGCGGGCAGTGGGGCTCAGTGGGCCGCGTCCCAGTTCGGACCGTGGCCGACCTCGACGACCAGCGGGACCGACAGCGCGGCGGCCCCTTCCATTTCCTCGCGCAGCAGATCGGCCAGGCGAGCGACTTCGCCCGCCGGAGCCTCGAACACCAACTCGTCGTGGACCTGCAGGAGCATCCGGGCCCCGGTCCGTTCCTTGCGCAGTCTGCGGGCGACGCGGATCATGGCGCGCTTCATGATGTCGGCGGCCGAGCCCTGGATCGGCGCGTTGATCGCTTGGCGCTCGGCATAGGACCGGCGGGCGACCACTTTGGTGTTGATCTCGGGGATCACGCAGCGCCGGCCGAACAGGGTGCGCACCGCCCCGTGCGTGCGCGCCTCGTCCTTGACCCGATCCATATACGCCTTGATGCCCGGATAGCGTTCGAAATAGCGCTCGATGAAGGCCTTGGCGTCGCTCTGCGGGATGCCGAGCCGGGTGGCGAGCCCCCAGGCGCCGATGCCGTAGATGATGCCGTAGTTGATGGTCTTGGCCCGCCGCCGCAACTCGCCCGACACCCGATCGACCGCCACGTCGAACATCTCCGCCGCGGTCACGCTGTGGATGTCGACGTCGTTGGCGAAGGCCTCCTTCAAGGGGCCGATGTCGGCGATGTGGGCGAGGATGCGCAACTCGACCTGGGAATAGTCCGCCGAGACCAGTTCGTGGCCGTCCGCGGCCACGAACGCCGTGCGGATCTTGCGGCCTTCCTCGGTCCGGATGGGGATGTTCTGCAAATTGGGGTCGGTCGAACTCAACCGGCCGGTGGAGGTGGCGGCCAGCATGTAGGCGGTGTGGATACGCCCCGTGCTCGGCTGCACGTCCTCGACCAGCGCTTCGGTGTAGGTGCGGGTCAGCTTCTGCAACTGGCGCCAGTCGAGCACGACGCGGGGCAACTCGTGGCCCTGGGCCGCCAGTTCCTCCAGCACCTCGGCACCGGTCGCATGGCTGCCGGTCTTGGTCTTCTTGCCCTGACCGCCGCCGAGACCGAGTTCGTCGAACAGCACCTCGCCGAGTTGCTTGGGCGAGCCGAGGTTGAACGGGCGCCCGGCGAGTTTGGTCGCCTCGTCCTCCAGCTGCGCCATCCGCTGGCTGAAGTCCGCCGTGAGCCGCTGCAGGATATCCGTGTCGATCAAGACGCCCGTCGTTTCCATCGCGGCGATGATGGCGGGCAGCGGACGCTCCAGCGTTTCGTAGACGTTCACCTGATGCTCGGCGACCAGTCGCGGCTTCAGCAGCCGCCAGAGCCGCAGCGTGACCTCCGCGTCCTCCGCCGCATAGGTCGCCGCCTTGTCGAGCGGGGCCCGATCGAAGGTGATCTGCGCCTTGCCCTTGCCGCAGACCGCCTCGAACGGGATCGTCTCGTGCTGCAGGTGGCGGCGAGACAGCTCGTCCATCGAATGGCCGTGGGCGGCGCCGTCCAGCACGTAGGACAAGAGCATGGTGTCGTCGATCGGCTGCACCGCAACGCCGTAGCGGGCGAGCACGCCGAGGTCGTACTTGGCGTTGTGCAGCACCTTGAGGATCGCGCCCTCGGCGAGCGGTCCCCGCAGCCGCTCGAGCGCCACCTCGAGGTCGAGCTGACCGCCGACCCGATGGCCGAAGTCGTCCCGGTGGCCGAGCGGCACGTAGGCGGCCCGGCCGGGTTCGATTGCCAGCGAAACGCCGACCAGTTCCGCCGCCGCCACGTTCAGCGAGGTGGTCTCGACGTCGAGGGCGAGCACGCCCGCCCGGTCGGCTGCCGCCAGCCACGCGTCCAGCGTATCTCGATCGCGGATCACCACGGTCTCGATCTCGCCGGCCACGGCGGCGGGGGCCACCGCGGGCGCCTCGCCCGTCGTCTGCTCGATCCGGTTCCGCAGCGACTTGAAGTCGTTGGCCTCGAGGAACGCCTTGGCCTTGGCCGGATCGAACACGGGGCGCTTCAGAAGCTCCAGGGGCAGTTCGACCGGCACGTCGTCGCGGAGCGTCACGAGGCGCTGGGACAGCCGGGCCTGCTCGGCGAACTCGATGAGGGTCTGTCGGCGCCTCGGCTGCTTGATGCTCTCGGCGTTGGCGAGCAGGGTCTCGAGGTCGCCGAACTGCTCCAGCAATTGGGCCGCCGTCTTGGGGCCGATGCCGGGCACCCCCGGCACGTTGTCCGAGCTGTCGCCCGCCAGCGCCAGCAGGTCGCGGACCTTGTCGGGTGTGACGTGGAAGCGGTCGCGCACCACGGCGTCGTCGACGTCGCGGTTCTTCATCGGATCCCACATCGACACGCCCGGCCCGATCAGCTGCATCAGGTCCTTGTCGGAGGAGACGATCTGGACGGGCTCGCCCGCCTCCTTGGCGAGCCGGGCGTAGGTGGCGATCAGGTCGTCCGCCTCGAAGCCCGTCTGCTCCACCCGCGGCAGGCCGAAGGCGTCGACCGCCTCGCGGACGATCGCCATCTGCGGCTTCAGATCCTCGGGCGCTTCCTCGCGGTTGGCCTTGTACTGGTCGTAGATCTCGTTCCGGAAGCTTTCGCCGGAGGCGTCGAACACGACCAGGATGTGGTCGTCGGGGCGGTCCTGCATCAGCCGCCAGAGCATGTTGCAGAAGCCGTAGACGGCGTTGACGGGGGTGCCGTCGGGCCGGGTCATCGGCGGCAGGGCGAAGAAGGCCCGGAAGATGTAGCCGGAGCCGTCGACGAGCAGCAGGCGGGGGGCGGTGTCGGTCATGCGAGCGGTGTAGCGCCTGCCGCCGAGCGGGCCAATCGCTCCCTTCGACGTCGGCAGGATCGAGGTCAGTACTCGAAGCGCTCGTCGTTGCGCCGGAGGTCCGCGCGGTACCCTTCGGCCTGACGGGCAAGCGCCTCCATCGATTTCGACGCCCAGGCGCTAACCAGCCTGTCGTCATGGCGGCTCAAGGGTTCGAGCGCTCGACGTCTCGCCTCGCAGCGCTCGATCAACTCACCGACGAAGCCACCTCCGATCCAAGTTGCACGGAGCGCAGTGAGGACACTCTCTCGATCCGGTGCCAGCTCGATGAGTTATGCAGCCAAAGGCGACAAAACGGTTCGGGATGTTTCGGCAGCGTTATCTTCGAGAAAAACCGGCGTCATTCGTGCCAACATTGGATAACGCAAGTGCGGCTCAGCGTTAGCCCAAAGGGTAATTTCGTCATTTTGAATGAGATTCAGTGGGCGCGGCCGCGTTTCCATCCAATCCGCCACATCGAGCACATGTTTTCGATAGGAATCATCAAGCACAAATTTTTCCAGGTCCATGATCGGATGAATTTCAAAAACTACCTCTCCAGAACGCTCAGGCTGGGTGGGTTTCGGCGGTTGACGGGTTGGCGGCCGGAGCGTAGCGAAC
>JBMCMJ010000049.1:0-13340 GCA_048615135.1 Pseudomonadota bacterium | reverse complement strand
AACAGGAAGATGAAGCCGACCGCCCAGAGCATCGGCGTCTTGAACTCGAGCGAGCCACCCCACATGGTGGCGATCCAGCTGAAGATCTTGATGCCGGTCGGCACCGCGATGATCAGCGTTGCCGCCATGAAATAGGCGCGGACGTCGGCGGCCATGCCGACCGTGTACATGTGATGCGCCCAGACGATGAAGCCGATCACGCCGATGGCGACCATCGCGTAGGCCATGCCGAGATAGCCGAACACGGGCTTCTTCGAGAAGGTCGCGACGACGTGGCTGATGATCCCGAACGCCGGCAGGATCATGATGTAGACCTCGGGGTGGCCGAAGAACCAAAAGAGGTGCTGGAACAGGACCGGGTCACCGCCGCCCGCGGGATCGAAGAAGGCGGTCCCGAAATTGCGGTCGGTCAGCAGCATGGTGATGGCACCCGCCAGCACCGGCACGGCGAGGAGCAACAGGAAGGCCGTCACCAGCATGGCCCAGGCGAACAGCGGCATCTTGTGCAGCGTCATGCCCGGAGCGCGCATGTTGAAGATGGTGGTGATGAAGTTGATCGCCCCCAGCAAAGACGAGATGCCGGCGAGGTGCAGCGAGAAGATGACGAAGTCCACGGCCATGCTGGGGTGGCCGATCATCGCCGAGAGCGGCGGGTAGAGCGTCCAACCGCCACCGAAGCCGCCGACGAACATCGACATCACCAACAGTGCCGCGGCAGGCGGCAGGAGCCAGAAGCTGATGTTGTTCATCCGCGGGAAGGCCATGTCCGGCGCGCCGATCATCAGCGGCACCATCCAGTTGCCGAACCCGCCGATCAGCGCCGGCATGACGAAGAAGAAGATCATGATCACGCCGTGGGCGCTGATCAGCATGTTGTAGAGGTGATAGTCGCCGCCGAGCACCTGGTCGCCCGGCGCCATCAACTCCATGCGCATGACGACCGACATGAGCATGCCGAGGATGCCCATGGCGCCGGCGAACCACAGATAGAGCGTGCCGATGTCCTTGTGGTTGGTCGAATAGAGCCAGCGCTTCCAGCCGGTCGGCACGTGGTCGTCGTGGTGGTCCAGGGCGGCATACGCCATGGAAGGATCCCTCCTCGAAAAAACCGTCAGCGCTCGGCGACGTCGTAGCTGCCCTCGACGCGGGCGAAGCGGGTCTGCGCGTCCTCCACCCAGGCCATGAACTCTTCGGGGGGCACGACCCGGATGGCGATCGGCATGAAGCCGTGGCCGACGCCGCACAACTCCGAGCACTGTCCGTAGTACATGCCCGGCTCGTCGGCCCTGAACCACGTCTCGTTCAGGCGGCCGGGCACCGCGTCGCGCTTCACGCCGAACGCCGGGACGGCCCAGCTGTGCAGCACGTCGCTCGCGGTGATCAGCACCCGCACGGTGGCGCCGGCCGGCACCACCACGTCCTCGTCGGTGGCGAGCAAGGCAGGCTTGCCCGCGGCCTCGGCCTCCTCGCGGCTCAACATGAAGGCGTCGAAGGCGAAATTGCCGTGGTCGGGATATTCGTAGGACCAGTACCACTGCCGGCCGATGGTCTTGATGGTCAGGTCGGCCTCGGGCGTCGTGTCCTCGTAGTAGAGCAGCTTGAAGGACGGCACCGCGATGACCACCAGGATCAGCACGGGCACCGCCGTCCAGGCTACCTCCAGCAGGGTGTTGTGGGTCGTGCGCGACGGCTTCGGGTGGGCCGACGCGCGAAAGCGCACCGCGACGAAGACGAGCAGGGCGAGCACGAGCAGGCAGATCACGGTGATGATCACCAGGATCATGTCGTGCAGGGAGATGACCGCGTCCTTGATGGGCGAGGCCGCGGCCTGCATTCCCATCTGCCAAGGCACGGGTTCACCGGCGTGGGCGAACGTGCCGAGGACACCGCCCCACGTCAGCAGTACGGCAGCGATCCACCGCCACATCCTCATCGGTGTCCCCCCTCAGCGATCACCACGGCAACGAAGTGTTGGCGCAGCGTTTAGCACCGTGTCCGCGATCCCGACAACCTCGGCCCCCGGACCGGCGTGCATCGGTCGCTGCGGCGCCGAAGCCGCAGGCGGTCAGTGGCCGAGCCGACGGCGGATCCGCCGCACGAGGCTCCAAACGGCGAAAACAACCACGGGAACGGCCATTGCCAGCAGAATGTCGGCGGTCTTCGGACCGATCGCGACGGCCGAGGCCTCGAGTACATAAGACAAAAGGCCAATGAGATAGTAGCTGACCGCGGCGACCGAGAGACCCTCGACCGTCTGCTGCAAACGCAGCTGGAGCTTGGCCCGCTCGTCCATCGACGTGAGGAGCGAGCGGTTCTGCTCCTGCAGGGCGAGATCGACGCGGGTGCGCAAGAGATCGGCGGCGCGGGCAATGCGCACACCCAGGCTTTCCATCCGGGTCTCGACCGAACGCACGGTGCGCATCGCCGGCTCGAACCGGCGTTCGACGAAGTCGCCGAGCGGCTCGAGTTCGCCGTCGCGCTGCAGATCGAGCCGGCGCAGCCGTTCGTGGACCAGCTCGGCATAGGCGCGGGTGGCACCGAACCGGTAGGCGATGTCCGAGCTGTGCCGCGCGTGCTCGGCGGCGAGTGCGGTCAGACGGTCGAGCAGCTGGCGCTCCTCGGCCTCGGCGCGGGTGCCGGCGGTGTGGACGGTCAACTCGACCAGCCCGGTCTCCATCTCGTCGAGCACCGGCATCAAGCGCCGCGCCGCGGCGAGCCCGAGAAGCGCCATCAGCCGATAGGTCTCGAGCTCGAGGATGCGCTGCACGAGCCGACCGAGCCGGGTCGGATCGAAGCCGCCGTCCTGGACCAGGGTCCGCCCGAACCCGTCGCCGTGGAGACGCAGGCTGGTCCAGATCCGGGCACTTTCCTCGGCGATCCGGCCGCCCATCAGATGATGGCCCTCGAAGGCCTGGACGAGATCCTCCCGGCTGGGCGTCGGGGCATCGGCCGCAAGGACCGCGATGTGGCTCGCCTCGACGAGGTCGCCCGGCAGGTTGCGGACCCAGCGCTCGGGCAAAAGGGCCAGCGGCGGATCGTCGAAGGGCGCCTCGAACGGTCCGCTGCGCACCAGCATCAGCGTCGAGAACTCGATATGCCGCTCCCAGCGCAATTCCAGCTCGCCGAGGCGGGCCACGTGGTGCAGCGCGTGCTCGCCGGGCGGCAGGGCGCCGTAGGCGGCACAGAGTTCGCCGATCAGCCGGCGTTCCGCTGCGGCGGCGGTCCGGCCGCTGAGCATGGCGAGATGGCTGAGGCGGACCGGGGCCTGGAGCGTCGGCGCCGGCCGGGTGTGCATCTCGGTGACGATCGCCGTGCGGTCGCCATGCGGCCGGAGGATGGTCTCCTGTGTGGGAAGGTCGTCCACCCGAGAGCCTCCTCGTCAGCCCGCACCAAGCCCTGGCGGCGCCATCGCCAGCCCGGCCAAGCCGGCGATCGCCGCCGTTTCCGCACGCAGGATAGTCGGGCCGAGCGAGACCGCCACCCCGTTTTTCGCACCTGCGAGAAGCGCCCTGTCGCTCGGGCCGAAGCCACCCTCGGGGCCGACCAGGAGGTCGCCCGGACCGTGGGCCACGAGCGCGGCCGGCAGGAGCGGGGCATCGCTGCGCTCGAGCGCGATGTACACCGGCACGGCCGCGTCACGGGCGGCCAGCCACTCACCGAGGGGGACCAGCGGCCGGACCTCGGGCACGGTCAGTCGCTCCGATTGTTCGGCGGCCTCGATCGCGAGTGCTCGCAGGCGCTCGGCCTTGCTGCGCTCCTCGCCGGCCCGCTCGCAGAGCACGAGTTGGATCGCCCCGGCCCCGAGTTCCGTCGCCTTTTCCACGGCCCATTCGAGCCGTGTCCTGCGGATCGGCGGGATCGCCAGGATCGGACCCGGCTCCGCCGCTTGCGGGCGGACGCGCGCTTCGACCAGGAGCCGCGTCGTCCGCTTGTCCGGCTCGACCACCGCCGACCACTCGCCCGAGACGCCGTCGAACACGCGGATGCGCTCGCCCGAGCGGCAGCGCATGACCCGCGTCAGGTAGTGGGCGCGCGCCGGATCGAGCGTCAGGCTCGCGCCGGCGACGATCGGCGGCTCGACGAACAGGCGGATGGAACGCTCGCGCATGGCCTCGGTTTACGCCGAAAGGCAACCTGCTATGAAGCCGCCATGTCGGATTTCGAGACCGCCATCCGCGACCGCGAGCACGAGCGCCTGCACGGCTGGCCGGCCAAGCGGCGTGCTATCGGCGAGCTCGCTCGCTGGGATCGGCCGATCGGTGCTTGGCTCCTGTTCTGGCCCTGCGCGTGGGGTGTTGCCCTCGCACCCGGCCCGCTCGTCTGGTGGCTGCTGCCGCTCTTCCTGCTCGGCGCCTTCGCCATGCGCGGCGCCGGCTGCACCATCAACGATCTGGTCGACCGCAAGCTCGACGGGCACGTGGCGCGGACGGCCACCAGGCCCCTGCCCTCCGGTCGCGTCACCGTCGTCGAGGCGCTGGGCTTCGTTGCGGCGCAGTGCCTGGTCGGCCTGTTCGTGCTCATGTTCCTGCCGCCGAAGGCCCAAATCATCGCGCTTTTGTCGGTGCCGCTGATCGTCGTCTACCCCTTCATGAAGCGGGTGACGTGGTGGCCGCAGGCCTTCTTGGGCATCACCTTCAACTGGGGCGCACTGGTCGGCTGGACGGCCGCCACGGGCGAACTCCAGGCCCCTGCCCTCGCCCTCTATGCGGCCGGTATCGCTTGGACGCTCGGCTACGACACGATCTACGCGCACCAGGACAAGGAAGACGACGCGCTGATCGGTATCCGCTCCACGGCACGGCTGCTGGGCGACCGCTCGCGCCCTTGGGTGCAGGGCTTCTACGCGGCGACGGTCGTGGTCCTGGCCGGGGCGTTGTGGCTCGCCGGTGCCGGGATCGCCGGCTATGCCGGTCTCCTCGCCGTGGCCGGGGTGCTCGCTCGGCAACTGCGCGGCTGGGATGCGGACGACGCGGGCGACTGCCTCGCCCGGTTCCGGATGAACCGCGACGTCGGCCTCGTCGTCACGGTCGCCCTGCTCCTCGGCCGGATCGGCCCGTGACGCCATGGCCGTCCAGGACCAGAGCCGGCTGTTCTTGAAGCGCGCGGGCGACCTGCTGCCCACGTGGCGGCGGATCGAGGAAGGTTTTTCCCGGTTCGGCGAGGCGCTCGCGGGCGACCGGCTGCGGATCGCGGTGACCGGGCTGTCCCGCAGCGGCAAGACGGTGTTCGTGACGTGCCTCGGGCATCACCTGGAGCGCGGCTCGGGCCTGCCGTTTCTCAATGCCGTCGCCGATCGGCGCTATCTGGGCGCCAAGGTGTTGAGCCGACTGCCCAAGGGCGTGGCGCCCTTCCCCTTCCGCGCCCATCAGGCGGCGCTGGCCGGCGAGCACCCGCATTGGCCGGCCCCCTCGACCGACCTCAGCCTGCTGCGCATGGACCTGCGCTTTCGAGCACGCAGCCGACTGAAGCGTGCCGGCAGTCAGACGCAGAAGCTCACCGTCGACATCATCGACTATCCGGGCGAGTGGCTGATGGACCTGCCGCTCCTCCACCAGAGCTACGCCGATTGGAGTGCCGTGACCCGGGCGCGGCTGGAAGCCCCGCTCTATCGCCGGGCGATGCGGCCCTTCTTCGAGGCCCTGGCGAAGGCGCCGATCGAGGTGTTGACCCAGGCCTATGTCGAGGGCCTGGTGATCTGCCGCGACGAGCGCTTGAGCCTGCTCCAGCCCGGTCGCGCCCTTACGCCCACCGCGCTCGACGTCCCGCTCGAAGCCATGGTCTTCTGTCCGGTGCCGCCCGGCCACCGTTACGAGACGCTCTGCCGGGAGCGCTACGAGGCCTATCTCGAGCGGTGGGTGACGCCGTTCAAGGAGAACGTGGTGGATGCCGTCGACCGGCAGGTGGTGCTGGTCGACGTCCTGGAGAGCCTCAACCGCGGGCCCGACCATTTCGACGACACCCGCGCGGCATTGGCGATGATTCTGGAGGCCTTCAACTACGGCCGCACCGGCTTCTGGCAGCGTTGGCTGACCCCCAAGATCGACCGGCTGGTCTTTTGCGCCACGAAGGCCGATCATGTCGCGCACTCCCAGCACGCGAACCTCAAGTTGCTGCTGCAGGACATGATCGACGATGCCGCCCGCCGCGTCCGCCTGGACGCCATCGAGGTCGAGACCTTGGCCGTCGCTGCGATGCGCGCCACCGACACCGTGCGCACCGACCATCAGGGCCAGCGCCTGTCGTGCGTTCGCGGCGTGCTGGTCGAGACCGGCCAGGAGCGCATCCTGTTTCCGGGCGAGGTCCCGCCGACCATGCCGCGGGGCGACGAGTGGGACGACCAGCGCTTCGACTTCCGCCGCTTTGCCCCACGCCGGCTCAACCTGGGCAAGGCCGCCGACGAGGAGGGAGCGGGCCCCGGCCACATCCGTCTCGATCAGGTGCTCGAGGCGTTGATCGGGGACCGGCTCGGATGACCAGGCGGCCCTTCGACCTCGATCCCGAGGCGGCGGTGATCATCGAGGAGATGCGCAAGCCCGCACCCGTGCTCGATGCGCCGCCGCGCGGCTCGCGCTTCCGCCTCGGCTGGTGGTGGTTCTGGGCCGGAGTCGGTCTCTCGACGCTGGCGCTGATCGTCGCCGAGTCGATCGCGTCGACCATTTACTGGATCATCACCCAGCCGCTGTTCGGCTACCCGCTCGCGTTCCTTCTCGCGGCGACGCTCGCTGCCGGCCTCGTCATGGTCCTGCGCGAGATCGTGGCGGTGCGCCGGTTGGGCTCGCTGCCCGATCATCGAGCGGATGCCGCACGCCTGCTCACCTCCGATTTGCAGGGGCACAGCGCCCCCCTGATCGACCCGGTGCTGGCGCGGATCGACGATCGCCCCGCCCTGGTGGCGCGGTTTCGCGAGCACGACCACGACGCGTTGACCGACGGCGAGCGCTTGAAGCTGTTCGAGCGGACCGTGGTCATCGGCATGGACGAACAGGCCTACCGCGCCGTGGTGCGCGGCTCGCGCGACATCGGCGTCCTGACCGCGCTCAGCCCCTTGGGGCTGCTCGATGCGGCGCTCGTCCTGTGGCGAACCATGGCCATGCTGCGCGACGTCGCCCGCGCCTACGGCCTGCCGCTGGGTGCGGTCGCGAGTGCGATGCTGCTGCGCCGGGCGGTGCGCAACATGCTGATCGCGGGGCTCGCCGACCTCGTCACTCATGGGGCCGCCAATGCCGTCGGCGGCGGGTTCTTCCGCCTGCTGTCGGCCAAGGCAGGGCAGGGCGCGACCAATGCGATGCTCGCGGCACGGATGGGGTGCGAGGCCATGACGGTGGTCCGGCCGCTGCCCTTCGTGCTCGCCGAGCGGCCCAACCTCAAGCGGCTCGCGGGGCGCATCCTGGCACCGGCGGAGACCGCCGACACGACAGTGCCGGTCAAGGTCGAGGAGCGCGGCTAGATGGCCGAACGGGTGGGTGTGGCCAAGGTGTCGCGACCGACGTCGCCGGCACAGCCGCGCCCGCGGGAAGCCACCGCGTTGCAGGGCGTCGCGGACACCAGCCCTGGCGTCGCGCGGCTGCGCGCACTCGGCCAAACGGCATCCGCCAGCCCGCAGAGCCGGGCGGCCGCGGCACTGCAGCGCCAGGGCGATGCCGGGACCAGTCCGTTCCTGCCCGACTACGGTGCGGGCGAGACGCCGGCTTGGCAGGACGAGCAGGGCGTGCCCGAGTGGGCGCAGGAGGAGTATCGCGCCGAAGCGCCGCGCACGCTGATCGCCAGCATGACCCCGGACGGCAAGATCGGCAGCGTCTATTTTCCGGGCGGCAGCCGCATCCGTACGACGCACCGGAGCGGGCCCGCCAAGGAGACGCACGAGGGCCGCGACACCTTCCAGTTCAACCTCGACTACGACCAGGCCCGCGAAATCTACGAGACGCGCGTGCTGAACGCTCCGGTCAAAACCAAGGACGACGTCCGCGCCTTTCACCGCTGGCTGTCCGAGGCGTTGGTCGGCTTGACGCCGGACCGCATGCCGCCGTGGATCGCCAAGGTGGAGGGGCCGGAGACGGCCTTCGATCCGACTGGCGGGCCGATCCCCGAGGACCGCAAGCTGTTCGAAGTGTTCCGCAAGGTCGGCGGCCGCATCAGCGGCTGGCATCCGTCGCGCGGCGTGGCGGCGCGCCTTGCCACCGACAAACAGACGATCTCGGTACTGGAGGCGGCCATCGTCCACCTCGAGACGGAGGGCATCACCGAGGCCAAGGCGCGCAACGAAGCGTTCTACCAGTTCGTCGTCTCGCGGTTGCCCAAGCTCGCCGACGTCCTGCGCGCGCCGACCGAGGTCTGAGCCGCGCGCACGCCGTTCAGCCGGCCTCTGCCCGGAGCCAGCGCAGGAGCTTGCGGGTGGCGGCGGTCGGCTGCCGCTTGGGCTCCAGCACGGCGACGAAGCCGTCCGGCACGACCTGCAGGCCCAGCGGCGCGACGAGCCGACCGGTTACCAGGTCCTCGACCGCGAGGCGGGTCTCGATCAGGGTCGCACCGAGGCCGCCGAGTGCCGCACCGATGCAGAGGTGGACGTGGGGCAGGGCCATCCGTTGGCGGGCGGCGAGCCGCACGCCGAAGCGCGCCTCCAACCGCTCGGTGCCTTCCGGCATCGTGTCGGCGACGATCAACGTCTCGATCTCCAGCGTTCGGCCGTCGTCGGTCACCCGTGCCGGATAGGCCGGGCTGCAGACGACGGCGAAGCGGACGTCGCCCAGCACCTTCACGTGCGGGCCGGCCGGCGTGTCGGCGAGCCGGTCCCAGGTGACCGCGAGATCGGCATCCTCCAGTTGCGGATCGGCACTGGTGCCGAGGGTGAGGCTGACCGAAATGCCGGGATTGGCCTCGTAGAAGCGCGGCAGACGCGGCACTAGCCAACGGGTCGCGAAGGTGGAGCCGCAGGCGAGGCGCACCCGCTGCGTGCCGCGCGGCGCCACCTGCTGCAGGCCCGTCTCGAGGTCGTCGAACGCCGCGTTGACGGCGGCGTACAGCCGGGCACCGGCGGGCGTCGGCCGGAGAGGCAGGGCATCGCGGTCGACCAGCGGACATCCCAGGGCCTCTTCGAGCGCCTTCACCTGCCGGCTGATCGCGCCGTGGGTACGACCGAGCTCGTGCGCGGCGTGGGTCATCGAGCCGAGCCGGATGGTCGCCTCGAAGGCAGGCAGGGGCGTGAGCGGCGGTAGGTTACGTTTGGCCATCATGTGCGCTCCGCTCACAACCATGTGCCGCGAACTCGGATGCCGCCTCGGCTGTTCGGTGGCAACGTGCACGCCCATAGACGGAGGGAAATTGCGTGTCCATCGTGCTCGATCGCCCCATCACCGCCAACGTGCTGGTGCTGCCCGTGGCTCGAAGGCCCGTGAGCCTGTTGCACCCCGCCTTCGAGCTGGAGCCGGCCCCCTTCTGGCAGCGCTGGTGGCAGCGCGCCGTCTGGCGCCGCGCCCTCGCCAAGCGTTTTGCCGACGAGCCGGAGCGCGTTCTGGCCGATTTCGGGTTGAGCCGCGAGGTGCTCGACGCCTATGTCCGTCGCCCGGTCTGGCGGCGCTAATCGAGCGCCCGGATCTCCTCGTTGGCGCGGCGCAGTCGTTCGGACAGGTCGCGGGCGAGGTTGGAGAGGATCGTGATCAGCAGCTGCGGCCGTTCGGCGGCGAGTTCGTGGAGCTGGCCGACCGACAGGCCGTAGCAGACGACCGTTTCGTCGGCGACGACGTCGGCCGAGCGGCGACCGCCGTCGAGCAGCGCCATCTCGCCGAAGGCCAGACCCGGCCCGAGCGTCGCGATCCGCCGCTGCCGGTCGCCCTCCAGCCGCAGCGAAATGCTCACGCTCCCCTTCGCGATCACGAAGAACAGGCGCGCCGGATCGCCCTCGCGGATGATCACGTCGTCCTTTTCGAAGCGGAACGGCTGAACGAGGGCTTCGAGGCGCTTGCGATCGTGGGGATCGAGCCCGCGGAAGAGTTCGAGCTTGGCCAAGGAGAGGGCGACGTCCGTCCGCGGTTCGAGCCGGATGCGGAGCAGCGCGTTCTCGTAGCATTCGAGGGCCGCGTCGGTATCCTGAAAGACCTGGATGCCGGCGGTGGTCGCCATCGTCCGGAGGTGACGCAGCCCCGGAGGTGCCCGCTCGACATCGTCCAACTGGGCGAACACGAGCCGCGTCTCGTCGGCGGCGAGGGTTTCGGCGGCGTCTCGAAGCAGATGCAGGGCCGCTTGGTCGACGACGTGCACCCGCTTGAAGTCGAGAATCACCACCTCGACCGGGCCCGCCAGTTCGCCCAGCCTGTGCAGCACCTGCTCGACGGCGCCGAAGAAGAGGGCGCCCTGCAGTTCGATCACGACGACCCGATGGCCTTCCTGTTCGAGGATCGACCGTTCGTCGGGCGTGCGCTGGCGATTGGAGTTGACCGTATCCGCGCGGTACTCGCGCCGCACCACGGTGCCGACGTCGAGGTGGCTGTCGAAGGTATGCAGGCCGAACGCCGCCGAGATCTCCTTGCACGCGCGCACGCCCCGCACGCTGTTGCCGAGCGGATCGAGCGGCGGCGAAAAGACGGCGAGGCCGAGTTGGCCCGGGATCACCGCGACGATGCCGCCCGAAACCCCCGACTTCGCCGGAATGCCGACGTCGTACGCCCATTGTCCGGCGTAGTTGTACATCCCGCAGCTGCTCATGACGGTGAGCACGTCCCGCACCGTATCGGCATCGAGCACCGCGGCGCCGGTGCGCGGGTTGATGCCGCGGTTGGCCAGCGTGGCCGCCATCACCGCGAGATCGCGACAGGTCACCTCGACCGAACACTGACGAAAATACAGATCGAGGGTCTCGTCCGGATCGGCGGCGAACATGTCGGTATTGGTCATCATGTAGGCGATCGCGCGGTTGCGGTGCCCGGTCGCCGCTTCGGAACGGTAGACCGCCTCGTCGATCCGCAAGGGACGCCCGGCGAAGGCGCCGAGCGTGTCGAGCATCGTCCGCTCGCGCGCTTCGGGGGTGGTGCCGTCGACCAATGCCGCGACCGCGATCGCCCCGGCGTTGACCATCGGATTGAAGGGGCGGTTGTTCGCCTCGTCGAGAATGATGGAATTGAAGGCGTCGCCCGTCGGCTCCACCCCGACCCGTTCGAGAACCCGTTCGCGCCCGTGGCGCTGCAGGGCGTAACCGTAGAGGAACGGCTTCGAGACCGACTGGATCGTAAAGCCGAGGTCGGCGTCGCCCGAGAGGTGGAGACGACCGTCGACGGTCGCGATCGCTATACCGAACCAGCGGGGGTCGGCCTTGCTCAGTTCCGGGATGTACGTCGCCACCTCACCGCTCTCGTCGTCCGCGAGCCGTGCGCGCAGCCGGTCGAGAAACGCCCGCACCGGCGACAGCACCTCCGTCCGGGGCGCGTGGCGATAATCGCTGAAAGCATCCTCGAGGCCGCCGTGACGTTCGCTCATGCCTTGCGTCCGTACCGGGTTTGCGCTCGTCACCGTTCGATCACGGATGGCCGCCGGTGTCGACCAGGAGAACCAGCGGCGATCCGTCTCGCTGCTCTGCGAAACCCTGTAAGTGGCCGGCCGGCTCTGCTATGAGGCCGAATCGATATCCTCGACGAGAGCGCTCCATGGCCGATCCCGCCCGCAGTCCCGAGAATCGCCAGCGTGCGCTGGAGGCCGCCATCGGCCAGATCGAGCGCGCCTTCGGCAAGGGCTCGGTCATGCGCCTCGGCCAGAAGGAGCAGGCGATCGAGATCGAGACCGTGCCGACGGGCTCGTTGTCGCTCGACATCGCTCTCGGCATCGGCGGCGTGCCGCGCGGGCGCGTCATCGAGATCTACGGACCGGAAAGCTCCGGCAAGACGACGCTGACCCTGCACATCGTCGCCGAAGCGCAGAAGCTGGGCGGCACCTGCGCCTTCATCGACGCGGAACACGCGCTCGATCCGGGCTATGCCAGGAAGCTCGGGGTCAACACCGATGATTTGTTGATCAGCCAGCCGGACACGGGCGAACAGGCGCTCGAGATCGCCGACACGCTCGTTCGCTCCGGTGTGGTCGACGTTGTTGTGATCGACAGTGTCGCCGCACTCGTGCCCAAGGCCGAACTCGAAGGCGAGATGGGCGACAGCCTGCCGGGCCTGCAGGCTCGGCTGATGAGCCAGGCGCTGCGCAAGCTGACCGCCTCGATCAATCGCTCGAAGTCGATGGTGATCTTCACCAACCAGATCCGTCTGAAGATCGGCGTGATGTTCGGCAGCCCCGAAACGACCACCGGCGGCAATGCCCTCAAGTTCTACTCGAGTGTCCGCCTCGACGTGCGGCGGATCGGTGCCGTCAAGGACCGCGACGAGATCGTCGGCAATCAGACCAAGGTGAAGGTCGTCAAGAACAAGATGGCGCCGCCGTTCAAGACCGTCGAATTCGACATCATGTACGGCGAGGGCATCTCGAAGACCGGCGAGTTGATCGACCTCGGGGTGAAGGCGGGGCTGGTCGAGAAATCGGGCAGTTGGTTCTCCTACGGCGATCGGCGGATCGGCCAGGGCCGCGAGAACGCCAAGCAGTTCATGCGCGAGAATCCCGAGATCGCGCACGAACTCGAACAGGAAATTCGCCGCCGGGCCGGCGTGCTCGCCGACGATTTGACCGATCTCGGCGGCCCCGAGCCGACCGACGACCTCTGAACGCCCGAACGAAGGCAAGTCCCATGGCCAGCGTCAACGCGATCCGCAGCGCGTTCCTCGACTATTTCGCAAAAGAAGGGCACGAGATCGTCGCCTCGTCGTCGCTCGTCCCGCACAACGACCCGACGCTGCTCTTCACCAATGCCGGCATGGTGCAGTTCAAGAACGTTTTCACCGGCGTCGAGCAGCGCCCGTACCGCACGGCCGTCACGTCGCAAAAGTGCGTGCGCGCTGGTGGCAAGCACAACGATCTCGACAATGTCGGCTATACCGCCCGGCATCATACGTTCTTCGAAATGCTGGGGAATTTTTCGTTCGGCGATTACTTCAAAGAGCGGGCGATCGAACTGGCTTGGCGGCTGGTGACGAAGGAATTCGGGCTGCCGGCGGAGCGGCTGCTGGTCACGGTCTATTCCGAGGACGACGACGCGGCGAAGCTCTGGCGCAAGATCGCCGGGCTCGGCGACGAGCGGATCGTCCGCATCCCGACCTCGGATAATTTTTGGGCGATGGGCGAGACCGGACCGTGCGGGCCCTGCTCGGAGATCTTCTACGACCACGGTCCCCACATTCCGGGCGGCCCGCCCGGCAGCCCGGACGAGGACGGCGACCGGTTCATCGAGATCTGGAACCTCGTCTTCATGCAGT
>JBMCMJ010000048.1:0-13419 GCA_048615135.1 Pseudomonadota bacterium | reverse complement strand
TGCGGGCTGCCCATCAGGTAGTGGCGCGGGTCGACCACTTGGCTGCCGACGCGCATCTCGAAGTAGAGTTGGGGTGTGTCGACGTCGCCGGTGCTGCCGACGAGGCCCAGCCGTTGGCCGCGGCGGACGACGTCGCCGACCGCGACGTCGAGCCGCTCGGCGTGGCCGTAGGCGGTCGTATAGTCGCCGTCGTGGCGGACGACGACCATGTTGCCGTAGGTCTGCATCGAATCGCCGGCGAACACGACGATGCCGTTCTCGGCGGCGACGAAGGGCTCGCCGGCCCGGGCCTGGATGGTCAGGCCGTTGACGAGGTGACCGGGCGCCCCGGCACTCTGGCCGTCCCCTACCTCGCCGCTCGCCGGCCAGAGAAAGCCGACATTGCTCAAGGACGGCGGTGGGAGATCGGCCGAGGCCCGCGCCGCGTCGCCGACGCTCTGCGGGCTCGGCCGGGTGTCGGCGACCGGCGCCGGCTCCGGTTCGGGCGACGCTTCGGCCACGACCGGCTCGGGTTCCGGTTCGCTGACGGGCGGAGCACTCGACGCCGGCTCCGCGCGCTCGGCCACCGTCTCGAGGGGCTCGGGCGCAACGGGAGCAGCCGGCGGCGGCGCCACGACCGGCCGGTCGACGGCCCATTCCCGATCGAGCGGCGCGGTCGACACGGCCTCGCCCTGCAGCGGCGGCAAAGGACGTGGGTCGAAGTCGTTGCCGGTCGACAGCGGTTCGATCGGGCCGGTCGCGATCGCCGGCGCTGCTGGCGCAGGCGCGGCTGCAGCCGCCGGCGTTGCACCGGTCGCCGCTTGGCGGGCTTCCAGCCACGTCCGACTCCCGTCGTGCGCCACCGGTGCGAAACTGGTGCAGCCGCCGAGCAGCCCGATGATTCCGAGTGCCGTCAACGAACGGAGGTGCATGGGAGTCTCCCAAACTTGTCGATACAAGGATGGGTTACATTCTCGACTTTGGCAAGCCGAACCGGGTCAGAGGTTTTGACTTGTTTTTATTTATTGACCGTGAAATCAGAGCGAAAAACAATGCATGTACCGGCGGGCCTTCCGGCTCCATGCGGAAGTTCACGTCAAATTTCAGAAGGCGAGGCCAATGTACTGACGAGACGGGCCAATTCGGCATGGTGGGTCATATCGAGGTGGACCGGGGTGACGGCGATGGCGCCGGCACGGACGGCCGCACGATCGGTGCCGGTGTCGTCCCCTTCCTCGTATTTCAATCCACCGATCCAAATATAGGGCTCGCCGCGGGGGTCGATGCGTTCGATCAGGTGATCGCCGAGCTTCGAGCGGCCCTGGCGGGCCACCTGCATGCCCTGCACGGCACTCGCCACCCGGTCGGGGAAGTTGACGTTGATGAGCACGCCCTTGCTCCAGCCGGCCCGGACGAGGCGCCGGATCACGTCGGGCGCATGGCGCTCGGCGGTCGCCCACTTGACCGGATGGCCGTTGCGGAAGCACTGGCTCATGGCGATCGCCGGCACGTCCAAGAGCGTGGCCTCCATGGCCGCTGCGACCGTGCCCGAATAGGTCAGATCCTCACCCAGATTGCCGCCCCGGTTGACGCCGGACAGCACGAGGTCCACCGGCCGCGGCACGATCGATTGCAGGGCCAGGAGCACGCAGTCGGTGGGCGTGCCGTCGACCGCGTAACGCTTCTCGCTCAACTCGTTGACGCGGAGCGGACGCTTGATGGTGAGCGAATGGCCGGCGCCGGAGTGGTTGACCTCCGGCGCGACGGTCCAGACATCGTCCGCGAGCTCGCGCGCGACGCGCTCCAGGACCTCGAGGCCGGGCGCGTACACCCCGTCGTCATTGGTCACGAGAATGCGCTGGGCGATCTTGCCGCCACTCGGCGAAGGGGTCATGCGGGCTCGAGCCTCTCGACGCCGCCGAGATAGGGACGCAGGACGGCCGGGACGGTGACGGCGCCGTCGGCCTCCTGGTAGGTCTCCAAGACCGCGACGAGCGCCCGGCCGACCGCGACGCCGGAGCCGTTCAGCGTGTGCACGAACCGCGTTTGCCGCTCGCCCTCGGGGCGAAAACGCGCGTTCATCCGCCGCGCCTGGAAATCGCCGCAGTTGGAGCAGCTGGAGATCTCGCGATAGGCGTTCTGCGCCGGCAGCCAGACCTCGAGGTCGTAGGTCTTGATGGCGCCGAAGCCGAGGTCGCCCGTGGCGAGGCTCACGATCCGGTAGGGCAGCTCCAGCTTCTGCAGCACCGTCTCGGCACAGGCGGTCATCCGCTCGTGCTCCTCGGCGCTGGCCTCGGGCGTGGTGATGCTCACCAGTTCCACCTTGTCGAACTGGTGCATGCGGATCATGCCGCGGGTATCGCGTCCGGCCGACCCCGCCTCGGAGCGAAAGCACGGGCTGAGCGCGGTGAAGCGCAGCGGCAGATCCTTCGCGTCCTGGATTTCCTCGGCCGCGAGGTTGGTCAGCGGCACCTCGGCGGTCGGGATCAGCCAATGCCCGGTCGTCGTGCGGAAGAGGTCGTCGGCGAACTTGGGCAGCTGCCCCGTGCCGAAGACGGCGTTGTCCCGCACGAGATAGGGAACATACACCTCGGTGTAGCCGTGCTCGCGGGTGTGCAGATCGATCATGAACTGGCCGAGGGCGCGGTGCAGCCGGGCGATCGCGCCCCGGCCGACGGCGAAGCGTGCTCCCGACATCCGTGCCGCCCGCTCGAAATCGAGCCCGAGCCCTTCGCCCACGTCGAGATGATCGCGCACCGCGAAGGTGAAGTCCCGCGGCTGCGCCCAACGGCGCAGCTCGACATTGGCGCTCTCGTCGTCGCCGTCGGGAACGTCCTCGGCGGGGCGGTTGGGCAACTCGGCGAGGCCACGGTCGAGCGCCTCGCCGAGTTCCCGCTCGCGATCGCGACCGGCCTGGATGGTCGACTTGAGTTCCGCGACGCGAACCATCGCCGCCTGGACGTCCCCACCCTCGCGCTTCAAGAGGCCGATGCTCTTCGAGGTCGCGTTCCGCTCGGCCTCGAGTTGTTGCAGGTCGGTGAGCAGCGCCCGGCGCTCCGCATCGAGCGCCAGCAGAGCGTCGGCCGCGGGGGGCAGCCGGCGACGCGCCAGGGCCCGGTCGAACGCGGCCGGATCGTCGCGGATGAGCTTGATGTCGTGCACGTGGGGACTGCCTCGCTAACGCCAGCGGCACGGACCCTAGTCGGCGCTCCGCCGGGCGGCAACGCCTCGCTGGATCGAGCCGTCAGTTGACCGGCTCGGCATCCTCACCGGCCTCGTCTTCCTCGGCCCGCCGCTTCTCGACCATGCGCACGGCGAGGATCGAGATCTCGTAGAGGAGGATGACGGGAATACCCAGACCGATCTGGCTGATGATGTCGGGCGGCGTGAGGATGGCCGCCACGACGAAAACGATCACGATGGCGTATTTGCGATTACGGGCGAGCCCCGCCGCGGTGACCAGGCCGACCCGGCCCATCAGCGTCAGGGCGACCGGCAGCTGAAAACACAGACCAAAAGCAAAGATGAGCTTCATCACCAGATCGAGATATTCGCTCACCCGGGCTTCGAGCTGGATCGGCAAGCTGCCGTCGAGGCCCGAGGTCTCGAAGCTCAAGAAGAACTGCCACGCCAACGGGAAGACGAAAAAATAGACGAGCGCCCCTCCCATAAAGAACAGGATCGGGGTGGCGATCAAAAAGGGCAAAAAGGCCCGCTTCTCGTTGCGGTACAAGCCCGGCGCGATGAACAGGTAGAGCTGGGTGGCGACGAACGGGAAGGTGACGAAGGCCCCGGCGAAAAAGGCGACTTTGAGGTAGGTGAAGAACGCCTCGGTCAGGCCGGTGTAGATCATCCGCCGGCCGGTCTCGCCCTCGTAGATGTCGGCGAGCGGGCGAACCAGAAAGGCATAGATCTGCTCGGCGAAGACATACGCGACGAGGAAGCCGAGGAGAACCGCGGCCGCCGAGTACATGAGGCGATTGCGCAGCTCGATCAGATGGTCGAGCAGCGGCATCTCGCGGTCGTCGATGTCCTTGATCACGGGTGCGGCCTCAGGAGCGATCGGACGGCGCGTCGACCGTGGCCGGCGCGGGCGCCGGCGTCGCCCCGTCGCTGTCGGCCGGTGCCGATGTCCCCTTCGGCTTGGTCGACGATGGGGTCACCCGATCGGACGGGCTCACCGGATCGAAGGCCCGCTTCAGGCTACCGTCGGGATCGAGCGTCTTTTCGATCTGCCGGCCCGGATCGAACCGGCCGGCCTGTTCGATCTGCTTCTTCACCTCGTCGAGTTCGGCCTCGCGGGCAATGTCCTCCAGCGAGCGCTGGAACTCCCGCGCCATCGCCCGCGCCTTGCCGGTCCAGCGACCGATGTCGCGGGCGAGCCTGGGCAACTCCTTGGGCCCGAGCACGATGAGGGCCACCAGCATGATGACCCCCATCTCGGCCCAGCCGAGATCGAACACCGGCGCCTCCTCCGGAACCGACGTGGCCTGCCGTGATCAGCTCTTGGCCACTTCGTCCTTCGCGTCGCTGCGGCGGACCGTCGACGGCTCCTCGTGCGTGATCGAGGGCGTGACCTTGGACTTCTCGTCCTCGTCGTCGTCCGCGACGTCCTCGCGCATGCCCTGCTTGAAGTTCTTCACACCCTTGGCCACGTCGCCCATGACCTTCGGCAGCTTGCCCGCCCCGAAGACGATGAGCACGATCAAAAGGATGAGCACGACCTGCCAGATGCCGATGCTCATGGGTTACTCCTCGACGGTTGAACGAGCGATGCTCGACGGTTGGCCCGAGTCTCGCAGAAAGCGGGGGTGGCCGCAACGGCGCTCGCGCGCACCGTCCGGCCACCGACGTCAGCCGCTCGGGAAAACGAAGATGTGGCCCCGATCGACCGCCAAGGCAACCTCCGCACCCACAGGCGGGACGATGGTGCGCGCCACCTTGGCGGCGATCACCCAGCCGCCGCCGATGGCGATGTCCGCCAGGTGATGCGGGCCGAGGTCGCGCAGGCGCACGATGGTGCCGCGCGGTCCCTCGGCACCCGGCGCCAGCGACACGGCATCGGGGCGAACGACCACGTCGACGGCGGTGCCGTCCGCAAGGTCCGGCCGCGGCACGTCGCCGAGTGGCGTCGAGACGCGCCCGCGCACGACCCAACTCTTGAAGCGGCTCGCCGCACCGAAGAAGCCGCAGACGAACAGATCCTGCGGCTGGGCGTAGACCAGCGATGGCGGTCCCGACTGGATCAGCCGTCCCTGGCGCATGACGTGCATCGTGTCGGCCACCCGCACCGCCTCCTCGGCGTCGTGGGTGACGAGCACCGTCGGCGTGCCGGTGTCGCGCAAGAGCGCCACGACCAGTTCGCGCACCTCCTCGCGCAGATGGGTGTCGAGGCTGGAGAACGCCTCGTCGAGCAGCATCAGACACGGCCCCGGCGCCAGCGCCCGGGCGAGCGCCACCCGCTGCTGCTCGCCGCCGGACAGCTGGTGCGGGTAGCGTTCGGCGTAGCCCGCGAGATCGACCCGGGCGAGCCAACGCTCGGCCAACCGTTCGCGGTCCCGTCGCGGCAGGCGGCGCAACCCGAAGGC
Source organism: Pseudomonadota bacterium (assembly GCA_048615135.1). Classification (GTDB taxonomy): domain Bacteria; phylum Pseudomonadota; class Alphaproteobacteria; order Geminicoccales; family Geminicoccaceae; genus RECO01. The sequence goes on along the minus strand of JBMCMJ010000048.1, from coordinate 7,852 downwards.
GACGTTGGCGCCGACCGTCAGGTGCGGGAACAGCGCGTAGTCCTGGAACATCAGTCCGACGTGGCGCTGCTCGGGCGGCACGTGGCGGCCCTCGCCCGCAACCAACCGCCCGCCGATCACGACCCGGCCGGTCGTGACCGGCTCCAGCCCGGCGATCAGCCGCAGCGTGGTCGACTTGCCGCAACCGGACGGACCCACCAGGGCATGCACCTCGCCCGGTTCGACGGCGAAGCCGACGCCGTGCAGGATCGGCCGGCCGTCGATCGCGTGTCCGAGTTCGCTGACCTCGAGCGCACCATGATCCTTGGCGGCAGACGGCAACGGACTCGTCGCCCGCTCGTCACCCCTCCGCTCGCGCGCCAGAGCCAAAGCCATGCCCTTCCCCTCTCGCCTATGCCGTAGAGGTATGGGTCGGCTCTTCGAGGGTCAAGTTTCGCTGCAGTCGACCTTTCCACTATCGAATTGGAACGATTATAAACTGTAAGTCGCGTGACAGGTCAGCCGCCGTCCGACTCGTCCGAGCTCAGCGCATCGAACAGCCCGGCACCGGTCAATTCTTCCAGGCGGGGCAGATCGTCGAGACTCTGCAGGTCGAAGTGGTCGAGGAACGCCGGGGTGGTCACCCAGGTGACCGGGCGGCCGGGGACGGCCTTGCGGCCACGCGGCCGCACCCAGCCCGTCTCGACCAGCAGATCCAGGGTCCCGCGGCTGACGGTGACGCCGCGGATCTGCTCGATCTCGGCACGCGTCACCGGCTGGCGATAGGCGATGATCGCGAGCGTCTCGAGCGCGGCTTGACTGAGGCTCTTCGGCTTGAGCCGCAGCCGTTCCAGATGGCGGGCGAGGTCGGGCGCCGTGCGCAGCGCCCAGCGCCCGCCGTGCTCCTCCACTTGCACGCCGCGGCCGGCATAGTCGGTCGCAAGGTCGCGCAGGATCGGCAGGACGGGCACCGGAGACGGCAGATAGGCCAGGATTTCCGCCTCGCTCAGCGGTTCCGGGCTGGCGAACAGGAGCGCCTCCACGATCCGCCGCGCCGTCGCCGGGGCGAGCGGCTCGCCGCTTTCCGTCTCGGCTGCCGGCTCGCTCATCGACCGCGCACGTAGAGCGGCTCGAACGCCGCTTCCTGCTGCAACTCGATCTCCTCCATGCGCACCAACTCCAGCGCGGCGGCAAAGCCCGAGGCCAGCGCGGAGCGCCGGATCTCGGGGCCACGCAGCCGCTCGGGCAGGGCGTCCTCCAGAAGACGCCACTCGGCCTCGCCGCGCAACCGCTCGCGCAGGCCGTCCCGGACCACGTCGATCGGCACGACCCTCGGCCGCGCCATCCGGAGCGTGGTCGCCTTGGCGCGGGCGAGGCTGGTGCCGTAGGCGCGCAGCAGTTCCGGCAGGGTGGTGGTGAAGCCGTCGATGGTGGTGACCGACAGCCCCTCCGGGGCACCGCGGGTAAGCCGGTCGCGACCGAGCCTGGGCCGCGCCTGGAGCTGGACGACGGCGCCACGGATCGCCTCCAGCCGCTGCAGGCGCTGGGTCAGGGCCTCGGCGAGCGCCAGCGCCTCCTCGGCCTCGGGCTCGCTCGGTGCCGGCAGGAGCAGGCGCGACTTCAGATAGGCGAGCCACGCCGCGGTCACGAGGTAGTCGGCGGCAAGGTCGAGCCGCCGGGCGAGGGCCGCATCGAGAAACGCCAGATATTGCTCGACCAGGGTGAGGATCGAGACCTTGGTCAGGTCGACCTTCTGCTTGCGGGCCAGGGCCAGCAAAAGGTCGAGCGGGCCGGAAAAGCCTTCGACCGCGACGATCAGCGCATCCGCATCGACCTCGCCGCCCGCCGCTTCGGCGGCGTGCGCCTCGTGGGTGGTCGCTTCGAAAACCGGGGCCTCGCTCAAAACCAGACGATCCGCCAGAGCAGGTCGAAGTCGAACGGGCTGAGCTGCGCCACCAGCCAGACCGCCGGCTTCAGGATGCCGAACACGAACGAGAAGATCGGGTTGAAGTCGAGCCCCAACTGGCCGCTCGCGAAGGGCACGACGAACAGCAGGAGGAGCAGGATCAACAGGCCGTAGCGCTCCACGCGGGCATAGCGATAGGCGAGCGGGCGCGGCAGGAGACCCGTTGCGATCCGGCCGCCGTCGAGCGGCGGGACCGGAAACAGGTTGAAGATCGCCAAGACGAGATTGATCAGGATGGCGTTGGCGAAGTTCTGCCCGACCCAGGCCTGCAGGTTGCCCGACAGAAGCGGCATGACGAGGTAGATCGCCCAGGCGGCGACGATCGCCTGCAGCAGGTTGCAGGCGGGCCCGGCCGCCGCCACGAGCGCCATGTCGCGGCGCGGATGGCGCAGCCGGAGCACGTTGACGGGCACGGGCTTGGCCCAGCCGAAGACGATCGGCGACAGCAGCAGCAACAGGCCCGGCAGGATCAGCGTGCCGAACGGATCGACGTGCTTGACCGGGTTGATCGACACCCGGCCGAGCCGCCGGGCCGTATCGTCGCCCAGCCGGTCGGCCGCCCAGCCGTGGGCCGCCTCGTGCAGCGTGATGGCGAGGATGACCGGCAGGAACCAGATCGAAAGCTGATGCCCGAGGGCATAGAGATCGCCCAACGAAGACTCCTCAAACACCGAACGCGGCGAGGTCCGCGTCCAGCCGTGAAACATCGACCACCCGAGCGGAGCCGGCGCGCGTCCGGGCCCGAGCGAGCCGCTCCTCGGCCGCCGCCGTCAAGCCGGTGGCGGCCGTCAGCGCCGTCTGGAGGTCACCGAACCGCCCGCTGCACTGCAGCGCCACGTCATGGCCGGCATCGAGTACGGCCGCAACCCGGTCGCCGACCGAGCCGCTCAGGGCCTGCATGTCGAGGTCGTCGCTGAACAGCAGGCCGTCGAAGCCGATCGCCTCGCGCACCACGCTCTGGACGGCGATCGCCGAAGTGCTGAACGGCTGGCTGGCGTCCAGGGCGACGTAGCGCACATGGGCCGAGAGGGCGGCCGGTGCGTCGGCGAGCCGGACGAAGGGCACGAAGTCGCTCGCCTCAAGTTCCGCCCGGCTGGCGACGACGTTCGGCAGTTCCAGGTGACTGTCGACCGTAGCACGGCCGTGGCCCGGCAGATGCTTGACGATCGGCACCACGCCGCCCTCGAGAAAACCTTCGATCGCCGCCTCGCCGAGCCGGGCGACGAGTTCCGGATCGGCCCCGTAGGACCGGTCCCCGATCACCCGGTGCGTCTCCGGGCGGAGCAGGTCGAGCACCGGCGCGCACACCCAGTCGATGCCGAGGGCAGCGAGATCGGCAGCGATCCGCCGGGCCAGGAGACCGGCCACGCGAACCCCCGCCTCGGCGTCGCGCTCGGCGATCTCGCCGACCCGGCGCTGGGGCGGATAGGCCCGCCACAGTGGCGGCCGCAGCCGCGCGACCCGGCCGCCTTCCTGATCGATCAGGATCGGCGCATCGTCGCGGCCGAGGCAATCGCGCAAGTCGGCCGTCAGGCGGCGCACCTGCCCCGGATCGGCGATGTTGCGGGCGAACAGGATGATCCCGAGCGGCGAGCGCCGCTGCAGCAGGCGGGCCTCCCTGATCGTGAGTTCCAGCCCTTCGATGCCGACCACGAGGGCGAGCGGACGCTCCACCGCCGCCGCTCAGCCGGGCAACGCAACGACGAAGCACTCTCCGCCGGCGTCGCGCACCGAGCGGCAACGCGCCTCGGCCTCGCTCTGGCTCTCGATCGGCCCCGCCTGCACCCGGACGAGCACGCCGCTGGCGGTGGAGATCGCCTGGAATCGCGGCGAGAGGCCGGCGAGCACGAGCGGGAAACGCTGCTCGAGCCGGCTGTAGGTGGCCATCTCTTCGCCCGGCTTGACCGCGGCGAGCTGGATACGGAACTGTTGCCCATCGATCCGCACCGCCGCCGTCTCCGGTTGCGGACGCGGCTCGGGCAGGGCGGCCACGGGCGGCGACGGCGTGCTTTCGGCGGCCGGCGTCTCGGTCTCGGCGGTGGAGGGTTCCGGCGCGGCACCCGGGATGGGCTCGCCGGGTGCGATGGCGTCCAGTGCGGCTTCCAGCATGGCGGCCGCCTCGTCCTCTGCCGCCCGGTCCTCCAGGGCCTCTTCCAGCCGGGCGGCCGCCCGCGTGCTTTCGGGGTCGTCGGGCTCGGCGCGGAGGTTCAAAACGCTCGAACTCGGCACGGTCGCGTCGATCGGCGGCAGGGCGACGACCTCCTTGAAGTCGGTCGACGCCGGGCGGACCACCGGCAAGGGTTGGCCCGGCGCGGGCGCCCGTTCGAACGCCGTCGACACCACCATGCCGAACAGCACGAACACGCCACCGACCCAGCCGATGCGCCAGAGAGGGTTCAGCACGGCACGGTCACCCTTGGTTCACGGTGGTCATGGCCGAACTCAGTGCATCGCGTCAACGGGCTCGACGCCCAGAAGTTGCAGACCACCACCCAAGACATGGCGCGTGGCGGCCAGCAACGCCAGTCGGGCGCGGGTCAATTCCGCGTCGTCCGCAACGAGGAACCGCAGGCTCGCGTCCTCCTTGCCACGCGTCCAGAGCCGGTGCACCGCCCCCGCCAGCTCCTCCAGATAGAACGCGATGCGGTGCGGCTCGCGGTGCCGTGCCGCCAGATCGAGCATCCGCGGGTAGAGGGCCAAGTGGTGCAGCACCGCCGCTTCGCCCTCGTCGACCAGCCGGGCGAAGGACGCTGCCGGAAGATCGTCCACCACCAGCCCCTCGGCGGCCGCGTTGCGGAACACCGAGCAGATGCGGGCGTGGGCATATTGCACGTAGAAGACCGGATTGTCCTTCGACTGCTCCAGCACCTTCTGCAGGTCGAACTCGAGCGTCGCGTCGTTCTTGCGGGTCAGCATGATGAAGCGGAACACGTCCGGCCCCACCTCGTCGATGACGTCGCGCAAGCTGACGATCCGCCCCGCCCGCTTGCTCATCTTCAAGGGCTGACCGCCGTCGAGCAGCTGCACCAGTTGGCAGAGCTTGACCTCGAGCCGGGCCTCGCCGCCCGTCACGGCTTCGACGCCCGCCTGCATCCGCTTGACGTAGCCGCCGTGGTCGGCGCCCCAGACGTCGACCAGCTCGGTGAAGCCGCGGCGGTACTTGTCGTAGTGGTTGGCGATGTCGTTGGCGAAGTAGGTCCAATCGCCCGTCGAGCGCTGCAGCGGCCGATCGACGTCGTCGCCGAAGCGGGTCGCCCGGAAGAGCAGCTGCGGGCGCGGCTCCCAGTCCTCGATCGGCTTGCCCTTGGGCGGCTGCAGCGTGCCGGTGTAGACCAGATCGCGCCGCTCCAGTTCGGCGATGCAGGCCTCGACCGCCCCCCGGCCGATCAGCGCCGCCTCGTGGGTGAACACGTCGAAGGTCACCTTCAGCCGGCGCAGATCCTCCTTGATGACGTCGAGCATCGCCGTCTTGGCGAACTCGCCGATCGGCGCCAGCCACGCCGCCTCGGGCGCGTCGCGCCAGCGATCGCCCTCACGGGCCGCCAGCGCCTCGGCGACCGGGATCAGGTAGTCGCCCGGATAGCAGCCCTCCGGCACCGGCCCGACGGCCTCGCCCAGCGCCTCGCGGTAGCGGTGGTGCACCGAACGGGCCAACGTCTCGATCTGCGCGCCGCCGTCGTTGACGTAGTATTCCCGCGTCACCGCGAAGCCCACGGCTTCCAGGACGGCGGCGAGCGCATCGCCGTAGACCGTGCCGCGCCCGTGGCCGACGTGCAGCGGGCCGGTCGGATTGGCCGAACAGAACTCGACATTGACCCGCTGCCCCTGCCCCCAGGTGGCGCGGCCATAGGCCGGTCCCTGGTCGAGCACGGCAGCGAGCACGTCGTGGAACAGCCGGTCGTCCAGCCGCAGATTGACGAAGCCGGGCTTCGCCACGGACGCCTCGACGATCCCGTCCGCCCTGCCGAGCCGCTCGGCCAGGGCCTCGGCGATGTCCAGCGGGCGACACTTGGCGGGCTTCGCCAGCACCAGGGCCGCGTTGGTCGCGGCGTGCCCGTGGCTCGGATCGCGCGGCGGCTCGACCGTCCACCGCTCCAGCGGCAGGTCCTCGGGCAGCACGCCCGCGGCGCGGAGGTCGAGCAGGGCCGCGGCCACGCGGTCCTCGAGAAGGTGAAACAGGTTCATGGTCTGACGTCGTCCAGGCGGATCAGGCGGGCATGCTCGTCGAGGGCGAAGCGATCGGTCATGCCGGCGATGTAGTCGCGCACGGCCGCAGCGGTCCGGCCCGTCTTGGGCCCCGCGGCAACCGCCCGCCAGCGGGGCGGCAGACAGCTCGGATCCTCGGACAGCGCCGTGTAGAGTTCGACGACGACCCGCTTCGCCTTGGCCGTCATCCGGTTGACCTTGTAGTGACGGTAGAGCCGCTCGCGCAAGAACGCCTTGATCGCCAAGACGGCGTCGCGCATCGGCGGCGAGAAGGCGACCAGCGGTTCCGGCCGGTCGCGCACCGCCGCCAGGCTCGACGGCGCCGCGTGCTCGAGCCGGCCGCGCGTGGTCGCAACGAGGTCCGTGACCATCCGGTCCATCACCCGCCGCACGGTCTCGTGCACGAGCCGGCCCGGCTCCAGCTCGCCGTAGCGGGCCTCCACCTCGCGCAGCGCCTCGCCGACCACGGGCAGATCGCGCAGTTCGGACACATCCAGCATCGCCGCGCGCAGGCCGTCGTCGAGGTCGTGATTGGTGTAGGCGACATCGTCGGCGATCGCCGCGAGTTGCGCCTCGATCGAGGCCTGGCCGCCGAGAGCGAGACCGAGGGCTTCGGCCACCTCGACGACGAAGGGCGGGGCTGCCCCCTCGAGCGGGCCGTTGTGCTTGATCACCCCCTCGAGCGTCTCGAAGCAGAGGTTGAGGCCGTCGAAGCTCGCGTAACGCTGTTCGAGGCGGGTGAGGACGCGGAGGGTCTGCACGTTGTGGTCGAAGCCGCCATGCGCGCGCAGGCAGTCGTCGAGCGCCGCCTCGCCCGCATGGCCGAACGGGCTGTGCCCCAGGTCGTGGGCCAGCGCGATGGCCTCGGCGAGGTCCTCGTCGACCTCGAGCGCGCGGGCCAGCGTGCGGGTGATCTGCGCGACTTCGAGCGAATGGGTCAGCCGCGTGCGGTAGTGGTCGCCCACGTGGTTGACGAACACCTGGGTCTTGTATTCGAGCCGGCGAAAGGCGGTGGAGTGGACGATCCGGTCGCGGTCGCGCTGGAAGGGCGAGCGCAGCGGGTGCTCGGCCTCCTCGAAAACACGGCCACGGGTGCGCAGCGGGTCGGCGGCATAGGCGGCGCGAGCCATGGTCCGAGGCTCCGTCGAGGGTCCGACCCGGCACCGAGGGACGGTTTGACGCGGGCTGGAGCGGTGCCTACCTTCGGTGTGAACGCCAGACAAGAGGGCCATTGCGATGGGCCGAGCCGCCCCGCCACCGCCGTTCAAGGTATCCGACCGCGCCATGGCGCGCGTGCGGCGCATCCTCGAGGCCGAGGGGAACCCCGATTTGCAGCTCCGCGTCAGCGTCTCGGGCGGCGGCTGCTCCGGCTTCCAGTACGGCTTCGACCTCGACGCCGAACACCAGCCCGACGACGTCGCCGTCGAGCAGGACGGGGTGCGCGTCGTGGTCGACGGCATGTCGCTCATGTACCTGCTCGGCGCGGAACTCGACTTCGTCGAGGACCTGACCGGCGCCTATTTCCGCGTCCAGAACCCGAACGCATCCTCCTCCTGCGGCTGCGGCAGCTCCTTCTCGATCTGAGCCGGCCCGACCGGCACACCCCCTCGGGGGCGCTGGATCGATCGCGCGATCCGATCCCGCTCGCGGAAGTGGACATGTACCTTCGTCTTCGCATGCCCCCAGGTCGCGCATCAGGCA